>DYKX01000175.1:2081-3876 GCA_020722375.1 Anaerolinea thermophila | reverse complement strand
ACCCCTGACCTCCTCAGTGCGATTGAGGCGCGCTCCCAACTGCGCTACAGGCCCGGATATGATTATCCCTTTTATGGGATAAGGCGAAGGGCATTTTACTTTAGGCAAAGGGCAATGTCAAGCAAACTTTGGACGAGTTTGGCTGTAAAATAGGCCCATCCCACCGACGGAGGACAGGAAGCGATGACCGATAACGCCCCCCAACCCATCTACCGCATTACCGACCTGCACGAATCGGACCGTCCACGCGAGCGGCTGGCGTCCCTCGGGCCGCAGGCGTTGAGCAACGCCGAGTTGATCGCCATCCTCCTGCGCGTGGGCGTGAAGGGCGAGAACGCCGTCACGGTGGGACAGCGCCTGCTGAAAACGTTTGGCGGGTTGGGCGGACTGCACCGCGCCCCGTTTGCGGAGTTGAAAAACCAGCATGGCATCGGTGAAGCCAAGGCATCGCAGATCAAAGCCGCCATCGAGTTGGGACGACGCCTCACGTTGGAATCGCCCGAAGAACGGCCAACCATCAACAGTCCCGCGGACGCGGCCGCGCTGGTCACGTACGAGATGTCCGCATTCGAGCAGGAGCATCTGCGCGTCATCCTGCTGGACAGGCGCAACCGCGTCCTCGAGACGGTGGAGGTTTACAAGGGGTCGGTCAACTCGTCGCAGGTGCGGGTGGGGGAGGTGTTCAAGGAGGCCATCCGCAAGAACGCTTCGGCGCTGATCGTCATCCACAACCACCCCAGCGGTGACCCGACCCCCAGCCCCGACGACGTGGCCGTGACGCGCGCCATCGTCCAGGCGGGAAAGATGCTGGACGTGGACGTGTTAGATCACATGGTCATCGGCCAGGGACGGTGGGTGTCATTAAAGGAGAGGGGTCTGGGGTTTGCATAGTGTGTTGTTTCAAGGAGAATGACAAGCCATCGGTTCAATGACTACTGCAAAAAAGTTATTGCAGTGGACGCACCCATGAGACAAGACTGACTGATCTATCCCCCATCCCCTTCCCTCTCAGGGAAGGGAATGACGCGCAGCGTCGGGGGAAAGGTATAATTCCCCCGCCATGATGGACCCCAAGACCCTCTCCGTCCTCGAATACCCAAAAATCCTCGACCGCCTCGCGGCCAACTGCGGATTTTCCGCTTCGGCAGAATTGGCGCGCAAGTTACAGCCGTCCGTCCATCTCGAAGAGATCCAACGCCTCCAGGCCGAAACGACCGAAGCGCGCCTGCTTCTTACCACCTCTGATATCAGCATCGGCGGCGCGCATGACGTGCGTCCCGCGGTGGAATTGGCGCGGCGCGGCGGCGTGATCGACCCGACTGACATGCTCGACATTAAGTCCACGCTGATTTCGGCGCGCAACTTGAAGAAAATGTTCGACAAATCCAACAAGGGCGAGACGGATGCGGCGGAGGACGTCAAACCGAAAAGCAAAAAGCCCCGTCCCCGGGCGGGTTCGTTTCCTCACCTGACCGAGATCGCGCGCGGCCTCCCCGAAACCTATGGCCTCGTGGACGCGATCACGCGCACCCTCTCCGAACGCGGCGAAGTGCTCGACTCGGCCTCGCCCAAACTCGCGTCCCTGCGCCGCGAGATACGCGTGGCCCACGACCGCCTGATGACCCGCCTGCAAAAATACATCACCGACCCGCGCTCCGCTTCCATGTTGCAGGAGAACATCATCACGCAACGAGACGGGCGTTACGTGATTCCGCTCCGCGCCGAAAACAAGGGCAAGATCAAGGCCATCATCCACGACCAAAGTTCCAGCGGCGCGACGCTGTTCGTGGAGCCA
>DYKX01000175.1:0-1981 GCA_020722375.1 Anaerolinea thermophila | reverse complement strand
CCATCCACTGTCGTCGCCATTGATTTCGACCTTCCAGAAAACACGCGCGCGGTCGTCATCACGGGGCCGAACACGGGCGGCAAGACGGTCTCATTGAAAACCGTCGGCCTGATCGTACTCATGGCGCAAAGCGGCCTCCACATCCCCGCACAGAGCGGCTCGGAGTTGAGTCTCTTCAAAGCCATCTATGCCGACATCGGCGACGAGCAATCCATCCAGCAATCGCTGTCCACCTTCAGCGGACACATCACCAACATCATCCGCATCCTGAATCACGCCGACGAACGATCCCTCGTCATCCTCGACGAACTGGGCGCGGGCACCGACCCGCAGGAGGGCGCGGCCCTGGCGCGCGCCATCCTCGCGCACCTGCTCAACAGGGGCGTGACGACTCTCGTCACCACGCATCACCCCGAACTGAAACAGTTCGCGCACGACGCCGAAGGCGCCATCAACGCCTCGGTGGAATTCGACGTGAAGACTCTCCGCCCCACCTACCAACTGACGATTGGACTCCCGGGCCGATCCAACGCGATCGCCATCGCCTCCCGCCTCGGTCTGGACCCTGAAATTGTCGCGGCCGCAAAAAGCGAAGTCCACCCCGACGATCTCCGCGCCGACAAATTACTGGACGACATCCGCAAGGAACGCAACCGTTCGTCCCGTGAACGCGACAAGGCCATCAAGGCGCGTCAGAAAACGGAAGCGCTCAACGCCGAGTTGCAGAAACGTCTCGACCAAATCGAAGACGAGCGGCGTGAAGTCCTTGCGAAAGCGCGCGCCGAAGGCGAATTGGAAGTGGCCGTGCTCAAGCGCAACATCGAATCCTTGAAGGCACAGTTGCGGAAGGTACGTCAACCGCTCGAAGCGCTGAAAGAGATGGAAGAGAAAGTGGAAGCGATGGAGCAGAAGGCGGCCGCGCCAGTGGAACGTCAAACGTTAAATGTTGAACGTTCAACGTTTAACGAGCAGGTGCGGCTGGGCGAGCGCGTCCGCGTCAGCACGCTGAATGCCGAAGGTGTGGTGACCGCTCTGGGTGAGTCCGATGCGGAAGTCCAGATTGGGAGTCTGCGCGTGCGGGCGCGGTTGGTGGATTTGGAGAGAAAATCCAGTGATCAGTCATCAGTCATCAGTGATCAGTCATCAGTCATCAGTGATCAGTCATCAGTTGTCAGTAAGTCACGCAATACGCAACACGCAACACGGAGTACGGCTCCCGCCACTTCCCCAGGTTTGGAAGTCAGCCTGCGCGGCATGATGGTGGAGGAAGCGCTGGAGGCGCTGGAGCGCTATCTCGAAAAGGCGTATCTGGCGGGTCTGCCGTTCGTGCGCATCGTGCATGGCAAGGGGACGGGAAAATTGCGCGCCGCGGTGCGGGACGCGTTGCGCGGGCACGAGTATGTGAAATCATTTGAAGAGGGCGCGCCGAATGAGGGCGGCGAAGGCGTGACCGTGGCGTTGATCGCGAATTGAACGTAATGCGTAAAACGTAATGCCCCCTTCTGCGTGAAAGGGGCATTATTGATTCGCGAGGGTGTTCGATGAGAAAAAATTTCTGCTGTGGTCAACTCACTGCTTTCTTCACGAGCGCGGCGATCTTCGCCTCTTCGGCGGGTGTCAACTTGATCAGCGCGAAGGATGCCGCCCACATATTGCCATCGTCCAGATGTGCGTCGGGTTGGAAACCGAAGGTGGCGTAGCGCACGCCAAACTTGCTCGCGGCCTGAAAGAAGCAGATGACCTTGCCGTCCTTGTCCGCATAGGCGGGCATCCCATACCAGGTCTTGGGCATGAGTTCTGGCGCGGCGGTCGTGACGATCTCATGGATGCGCTTCCCCATGGCGCGATCATTTGGATCTTTCATCTGCGCAATGGCGGCAAGCGCGGCTTTCTCGCCTTCTTCTCGATCCTTGCTCGCTTTCGCCTCTGCCTTCAACTCTTTGGCGCGCTCTCTCATCGCGGCTTTTTCTTCATCGGTAAA
>DYKX01000174.1 GCA_020722375.1 Anaerolinea thermophila | reverse complement strand
TGAAATAATTTTCGACCCCCAACCGGTCGTTGTTCGTCAAGCGTGCCTCCACTACGGCTTGTGGGTCGTCTTGAGTTTCACCAAATTCCGAACAGTCACGCGATTCTCCCAGTTTGGCAAGCGACCGGTCGGGAACTAGTTCTCGGTCCGGGAAAGAATAGTTCTTGATTCGCTCGCCTTGTTGGTCAAGAGCGATAGAATCGCAAATCCATCCGTGATACAATGAGCGTGTCTTTTTCCCAGACGCGCAATATGGAAAAGGCAAGGAGGGTGCCTATCGAGTAGACCAACCCAGGTTCGATTTTTCCTCGCGTACCTTGTTTTTCCAACTATCTTCTATTCCTAAGGAGGGCAATGATGCCAGAAGAGAAACTTCAGATCGGCGTCAGCCGTCCGGCGCTTGCGGTAGACGATCTTCCAACGCCGGAAGAAGTATTCAAACTGCCCAAGATCGGCGCGAAAGAAATGATCACGGCAGTCCTCGGTCCCAGCATGATCGCGCTGGGCGTCTCCATCGGGAGCGGCGAGTGGCTCCTGGGTCCGTTAGGGTTCGGCAAGTTCGGATTCATGGGGCTGGGTTTCCTCGTCACTATTTCCGCGATTCTCCAAACGTTCTACAACGTCGAAAACGCGCGCTACACGCTCGCCACCGGCGAAGTCCCCGTCGTCGGCTTTGCGCGCACTCCCCCTGGCTTGGCATTCTGGGTGCCGGTGACTTTGGTCCTGATCTACGTGGCGTGGATTTGGGGCGGCTGGGCTGCCGCCGCCGGGCAGAGTCTCTACGCCATCTTTGTCGGACGCACTTTCGACGCCAAAAACCCCGCGGAATTGCAGACCGTACGCTACATCGCCATCGCCTTGCTGTTCGTTTCGCTGGGAATCTATTTGTTCGGCAAGAAGATTTCCCGCACGCTCGAATTCGTCGAATCGGCTGCCGTGTTCATCATCCTGTTTGTGTTGATCGCGATGTCCATCGTCTTTGCGCCGGCAAGTCTGTGGGGCACGATGCTCGCCAGCATCGTCACACCCGCTGCGCTGCCGAAAGGCATTGACGCGACCACTGTGGGTTCGATCATGGGCTACACTGGCTTTGCCTCCGGCATGAACTTTATGCTGATCAACTACTACCGCGACCACGGCTACGGGATGGGATCGAAAATCGGATTCTTTTCCGGTCTGATCGGCGGTCAGAAGCAAGAGGTTTTGCCGTCCGGCGTCACCTTCCGCGAGACCGAGCAGAACGCCAAGACGTGGAAGCGCTGGTTCCGTTTCCTGGTCGTCGATCAGTGGCTCGTGTTCTTCGTCGGCGCGATGATCGGTATGTTCATCCCCAGCGTGCTCGCCGTTGCGCTCGCCGTCACGCCGGGCGCGGCAGTACCCACCACCGCGAATATGCCGGTGTTTGTCGCCGCGGAGTTGGCTAAGAAAGCCCAGTGGCTCTTCCCCTTCACCCTGATCCTCGGCGCGGTGATCCTGTGGAAGACGCAAACCACCCTGTTGGAAATGCTGATCCGCAACACGACGGATACCGCGATTGCCGTCAGTCCGCGCGTCCGGGCTTGGATCGGCGACGACCCGCGCAAGTTCTACTACATCGTGGCAATCGTGCTCATCGTCTTCATCAGCTGGGTCATTCACCAGGCACTGCCCACTCAGTTGTTGCAGTATTCGGCAAACATGGCAAATCTCGCGTCGATCATCTACCCGCTCGTGCTGATCTACTTGAACAGCAAGCTCCCCAAACCGGCGCGCGCGTCTTGGTGGTCGTACGTCGTGCTGATCGCGAACGTCCTGTTCTTCGGGTTCTTCTTCGTCAACTTTGTCTCTCTAATCGCGACAGGGCAACCGCTCGTCAAATTCTAAGCCCGCGTTGAACGAATCCATTGCGGCAACTGCCTCTCTGTCTCCGGCAGAGAGGCAGTTGTATGTATGGTGATTTTGCGCGACAGTGCCCCATGCAGTATAATTTTTTGTAGAATGTTTGTTGGAGGGTAACCCAGCCATCCTTGCGAAGGCTTGAACACGGTGATGGCATCCATCGCGAGCGCGGAGGCAATCAAATTCATCGCGGGCGCGGGAACGCGCAACGCGGGTATCATCAACGTTGATCTCTGGGATAACTCTTTCGAGTCGTTTGTTGATCGCGCGGCGCGACGATTGCCCCGCGTGCGCGCACATCAAGTTCGAATATCTCGTGGGCGCGCGCGGCGGAACGATGACGGCGTTTTTGTGCGGACGTAACGCGATCCAGGTGACCCCCGGACGCGGACACACGCTGAACCTCGCCGCGCTCGCGGAACGCTTGCGCGAGGTAGGCAAGGTTGCCGAGAACGAATACCTGTTACGCTTTGAAGCGGATCGGTACGAGATTACGATTTTCCCCGACGCGCGCGCGATTATCAAAGGGACGGACGACGCGGCGGTGGCGCGCAGCGTCTATGCCAAGTATGTTGGCGTGTAGGAGCGGGGTGACCCCACCCCTACTTTCATTATGAAAAACATGGCGAAGATGATATAATAGAAGTACAGCGGAATAGCATTCGGAGGCGCCCAATGTTAATTCCAGTGGACATTACTTTTCCCAGAATGGCTTTGGCGGAACAGCGCATCGCGACGCCGCGCGTGGACGATGTGCCGGGCGCGATCCGCGCGGAGATGCAGCGTCTCGGAGTTGCGACCAAAGTTCGCCCCGGCATGCGCGTCGCGATCACAGCCGGCAGTCGCGGCATCGCCGGCATCGTCACGATTTTGGCAACCGTCGTGGACGAACTGAAACGCCTGGGCGCGGACCCCTTCCTGATACCCGCGATGGGCAGCCATGGCGGCGCGACGGCGGAGGGTCAAGTGGCGGTGCTCAATTCCCTCGGCATTACCGAGCCAGCCATGGGCTGCCCGATTCATTCCTCGATGGAGACGGTGCAAATTGGTCAAACGCCGGAGGGCATACCGGTGCTGATCGACAAGATCGCCGCGGGCGCGGACGGCATCGTCGTCGTGAATCGCATCAAAGCGCACACCGAGTACACGGGACCCGTCGAGAGCGGCTGGATGAAAATGCTGACGATCGGTTTGGGCAAGCATCAAGGCGCGCTGATGGCGCATCGCAACGCGGTGCAGTTGACCTATCGCGTCGCGATCGTCTCGGTCGCGCGCGAGATCATCCGCAAAGCGCCGCTACTCTTCGGCGTGGGCGTGATCGAGAACGCGTACGATCAGACCGCGGAGGTCATCGCGGCGTGGCCGCAGGATTTCGAAGCGATCGAACAAGCCGCGCTGCAACGCGCCAAGGAACTCATGCCCCGCTTGCCGTTCCCCAACTTGGACATTCTCATCGTTGACGAAATCGGCAAAGAGATCAGCGGCGCGGGGATGGATCCGAACGTCATCGGGCGGCGGATGGTTTTCGGCGAAGCCGAGCCGACCAGCCCCGTGATCACGCGCATCGTCCTGCGCGACCTCAGCGCGAAAACGTACGGCAGCGGCATCGGCATCGGTCTCGCCGATTTCGTCACCCAGCGCGTCGTGGATAAACTCGACCGTCGTCCGACTTACATCAATTGTCTGACCGCGATGACGCCGGAAAAAGCGCGCGTGCCAATAATCGGACAAACCGATCGCGAAGCAATCGAGTGGGCGTTTCTGACGATCGGCGCGATCGAACCGTCGCGCGCCCGCGTCGTTCGCATCAAGAACACGCTACACCTGGAACGCTTCTTTGCCTCCAACGCCCTGCGCGCGGAAATCGAAGCCGATCCGAATCTGCGTGTCATTGGCGAATGGACACCGCTCGCGTTCGATGAGGCGGGCACACTCTTGCCGGAACGCATGTGATCCTCCGGGGGGAAGAGACGCGATGGTACAAAAATGAACACACCCATCGAGACAACTGCCGGAGCGGAGTACAAAACG
>DYKX01000173.1:2475-3914 GCA_020722375.1 Anaerolinea thermophila | reverse complement strand
TATTGCTGGCGATTCCCACCCTGCGTCAGGTTTTGCCCGCCTTCCTGAAACCGAAGCCCGCCGAACGTCCCGCGGATTTCCCCGATGGACAGGGTGGCTGGCCTTTGTACTTTGCCCCGATGTCCTTCTGGAACAACCGTTCCTTCGGCATGTACTTCATGCTCGGCCTGCTGGTGGATGTTCTGATACGAATTTTTATCCCCGCCTTCTGGCGGTAATTTTAAAAAACCAGGTTTTTTGCAGAATCCTGGTTTCTTTCTATGGACACTCGTTGTTGATATGCTCCTCCAGCGTCACCGAAAAATTATGCAGACCCGAACCATCGCATTTGGCGCGGAAGAAGAAGTAATCGGTGACGGCAGGATTGGCGACGGCGCGCAACGCGTCCATGCTGGGATTGCTGATCGGTGCGGGAGGCAGACCCGTGTAGAGATAGGTGTTGTAGGGCGAGTCAAAATCGAGATCGAAGGAGGAGAGCGGATTCGGCCACCAGTTCCCATCAAAGCCGATGGCATATTGGACAGTGGGGTCGCTATCCAGTTTCCAGCCGTAGTTGATGCGGTTGAGAAAGACGGAGGCGATGAGCGGCATCTCGTCCGTGATGATGGATTCGCGTTCCACGAGGGAAGCAAGAGTGACAGCCTGATAGACGGTCAGTCCCTGATTGGAGAAACCCGCTTCGAGTTCGGGAGTGAGATGGTTGGCAAAGTTACGGATGAGGGTCTCGACCAGCGCGTCGGCGTCGGTGACGCGGGGGAGGATGTACACGTCAGGCAGGAGGAAGCCTTCGTTCGTGGACGCGCCTTCCAGGAAGGGGAAGTTGGCAGGAGTCCGCGCGGCGGAGAGAAACGCGTCGGGAGTCGCGTCCAGCCCCGAGGTCGGGAGTGAGGCGGCGATCTCCTCCATCCGCCAGCCTGGGAGGACGATGAAGGTCACGTCGGTGGGAGAAGCGTCCTGCATGGCGCGCGCCACGTCAATGATGGAGAGGTTGGGATCGAAGTGGTGGTTGCCCGATTGAAGTGACGTGTCGAGTCCCGTGTAGATCAGGTAATCGAGGAAGGCGTCGGCGTCGAGGATGATGCCCGTGGCTTCGAGACGGTCTGCGATCGCAATGGGAGACTCGCCCTCCTGGACGATAAAAAATTGGTTCGAGGCGCGGGAGGGCGCGGTGAGAAGTCCGTCGTGCCAGAAGAGGCGCAGGGAATATTGGTAATACTGACCGAGGGAAAGGCGCGGGGACGCGTGTCCATAGTTGCGTTCGACCTGCCCGGGAATGAAAATAAAAACGTACCCCAAAACGAAGAGGAGGGCAAGTGCGAGGAGGGTGAGGGGAAGGCGGCGCATGGGAGGGAAAGGATGAATTCTGAATTATGAAGGTTGAATGGGCGAGATGCGAGTTAGGGGATGCGAGATACAAGTTGCGAGATACAAGTTGCGAG
>DYKX01000173.1:0-2375 GCA_020722375.1 Anaerolinea thermophila | reverse complement strand
TACAAGTTGCGAGATACAAGTTGCGAGATACAAGTTGCGAGATACAAGTTACAAGATATGAGAGACCTGTGTACGTGTGTACCTGTGTACGTGTCTACGTGTCTACGTGTCTACCTGTGTACCTGTTTACGTGTGTACTTCCTCCAGATACGACTGCAAAATCACCACCGCGGCAAGCGCATCGTGATGACCCGCGCGTTTTTTGCGCGAGACGCCGAGGGCAATGCGGCTGGAGCGGGCATCGGCAGTGCTGAGGGACTCGTCCCACATTTGGACGGGAATCTCGGTCTGGAGTCGGAGGGCTTCGGCAAAGCGCGCCGCGGACCGTCCCGCGGCGTTGGGACGGCCTTCCTCGTCGAACGATTGACCGACGAGGATGAGTCCCGCCTCGTGCTCCGCGGCAAGCGCGGCCACCTGCGCCGCGTCCACAGCGCGCGAGACGTGCGCGATCACTTTCAACGGGGAGGCAATGGTGGCGGTCGGGTCGCTGAGGGCGAGGCCGATACGCTTTTCACCGTGGTCAACTGCAAGGATTCTCATTGAATGTACCTAAAAGATCGCGAGGCGCTCAAAGTCAGTTTAGAACACGAATTACGCGAATGCGCGAATTTTGCGAATGAATATAAATTACATTTGCGCCATTCGTACATTCGCGGCGCTCGCGTTGAAAAAGCCTTCTTCATCGAATCACCACGTCAATGCGGAAGGGGGCGAGGGGCAGCCACGGCCACCAGCGGGGAGAGAGTTCGATCTGCGGTGGAGAGGAGAATGCGAAGGATTCGGTCAGGCGAGCGAGGGCAGAGTCCACGCGGCGGCCCTGGGCCAGCGAGGTGACGAGACGCGGATCAATCGTGCGAAAAATTGGCCGCTCCATTTGGAGAGAGAAATTCGTCTTTCCGCCATCCGCGGCGAAGGGTGTGCCAAAGAGTTGAAGGGTCGGCGCGTCGGACGTGGCGATGAATCCATCCTCGAGCGCGGCGTTCATTGCGAGCGTCGAAAGCGTATTCAGGTCAACGCCCGACGCGTATTGGAACGAGAATTCGACTCGCATCGTCAGCGTGAGCGTCGCGCCCGCCTTTCCCGCGGGCGGAAAATAAACTTCCTCCAGGACCGCATCTTCGCGAATCGAATCGGGGAAGATCAAACTGCCCGACGGTAATTCCGCCATCGCTTCCAGTTTCAACTGCTCGCGCAAATTTTCCAACAGCATCTCCCGCAAACGTTCGCGGTCTGCCGCGCTGGGCGCGACAACGGTCCGCTCGGTGCCGCCAGAGGTGGGCGCGGGGTTGGTCACCGCGAGCGAGAGGCCAAGAGTCCCTTCAACAAGTTGGATCAGATCGACCGCGAGATTTCCGCGTTCGCCCGCGCCGATCGCCTCAATGGGGACGTCCACCGTCCGACCCGCGCCTGCGGCGATCTCGGCCTCCTGCGTGGTCTTGAATCGGACGGGCGCCGCGCCGAGAGTTTGGACGACCGTCCCGAGCGGGATTTGAATCTTCGAGGCAGTCAGGTTTCGGAAGCGGGCGACGCCCTTCGCTTCATTCTCAGGGACAGCGATCTTGCCCGTAGACGCGATCTCCAGGCTGCCCGTCGTTTCGCGCGTCGCCTCGCGCGCGGGGATGCCGCCCGTGATGAACACCTCCTTCAGCGCGGGGTCGGCGGTGACGGAGATGGTCAATTTCTGGGTCTTCGATTCGGGCGAAAGCGCGATCGTGGCGTGAGGAAAAAAGGGGAGCAACAGGACAAGAACAGCGAGGACGCCCAATGTAAAGAATCCGATGCGGACAGGTTGATTCGCCGTCCATGTTTCGCGCGGTGGACGCGACGCGTCGCGCATGGCGCGCAGACTGGCAGGAGACCTCCGAGATTTGACAAATCGCGGAGGGTTTGGGCCAGGCCAGTTGTCGGATTGAGCCGAGCGGGGAGAATCGAAGAGAGGCAGTCCGAGCGCGGCGGCTTCGCGTCGGACGCGCGGGTCGCGCGTCACCAGCCCGAGGTCCGCGCCAAGCGAGCGCGCATGTCGCTGGAGCATCCGCAGGTCGAGAGGTCGAAGCGCGATGCGTTCTCCCTTCGGCCAAATGAGCAGGATGCGCGGCGTCTTGGCCCAGGACATCTTGTCCTTGACCGAGACGAGGTCGTCATGCGATTCGAGCGCGAGCAGGTGGGTCTTCACAGGGACATTATAAACAAGAACCAGGTTTTTCCAAAAAAACAGGTTCGTTTCGTTTACTGCAATGTGATCATCACCGATAAACCAAGCGTGTCACCGTCTGTTCAAGTTTGTCGAGTTCCTTCACAGGAAAAATCCCAAGTCCGCGCCCAAGGCGTTGCAGAATACTGCTATTGGTCCGTCACTCCCGTCAGGTATTCAATCG
>DYKX01000172.1 GCA_020722375.1 Anaerolinea thermophila | reverse complement strand
GGGGCAAGATAAATCTTGCGGTACTATCGAGTACTGCAACATTCATGTTGCCTCTGTGGGCGCAAGATGAATCTTGCGGTACTGAAATTCTCTATGCCTGCCACACCGACCCGGGTTGTGCCATTGCCGCAACGATGTCGAACGACGAGATGATTCCCAGCGGGAAGGCCTCGGGGTCGGAGTCGTCAACGACGACAAGACGATGATGATGGTTTTGGATCATCTTGTCGGCGGCTTCGCGCAGGCTGGCGTGAATGTCAATCGTCAGCGGCTTGTGCATTACATCGCGGACAGTCAGTTTTTCGTCAATCCCGTTTTTGACGAAGGGCAGGAGACTTCGTCCGCTCACCACGCCGAGGACTTTCCCTTTCGCGTCCACGACCAGCACGGACCTCCAGCCTGCCTGCGTCATCGTGCGCGCGGCAGACAGGATGGGCGTCTTGCCGCGGCAGACGAGGATCGCATCGGACATCACATCCCCGACGGTCTCGCGCTTCGGTTCTTCCTCGGATGCGATGCTGGCTACAAAATCTGACAGCGAGATCACGCCGACGGGCCTTCCCTTCTCGGTGACGAGCAGTCGGCTGATTTGTTTCTCAATCAGAATATTTACTGCCTCCGACAAGGGCATGTTGGATTCGACTGAGTCCACTGGCTGGGACATTAAGTCTGCCGCGGTCAACTTGCGCATGACCGCCAAACTTTCAGGATCGGAGGACAGCCATTCGCCGGCAAGCAGGTCATAGTCCGAGAGGATGCCGAGGGCGCGGCCGTCGCGGTCGGTGACGATCAACGCGTGGACGTGGTTCTGGTTCAGTAAAACGGCGACTTGGCCCAGGGTCGCGTCGGGGCGGCACGTCAGCAGGCCGCGGTGCATGAGGTCACGGACAAATTTCGTCATGCCATCCTCCTATCCAACTTCATCCACATCTTTGTACCATTTGACTCGGTCGCCGACGCGGGCGCGCAGTTTCCAGCCCATGGACTTGGGTTCCTTGTCCAGCCGATCCATGGCATCCTTCACTTGCGATTCCACTTTGGCTTTTTGCTCGTCAGTCAGTTGCGGGTAATGTTGAGCCAGCGCACGTACCTTCTCGAGGTTCATCGTGACCGTGCGCCAGAAGCCCCAATCGTTGGCGCAGATGACCGCGACGCGCTTGATGTTGATGGTCTCTTTGTCAATGTCGCCAAGCGGATGTTCGAGCAGGAGCATGATCGTGTCAATGACGTCCTTCTCGTTGATCTGGACGATCTGCATTTTTTCGAGCAGGAGTTCGGCGAGAGGGATGGTGGGCGAGTCGGCTTCGAGGCGATCCTTCCAATAGATAGTGTGGCAGAAATCCAATTTCTCGTAAAAGACATCCACGTGCAGGCCCGCTTCGGGCTTGTCAAAGATGGAGCGTTCGCCTTCAGAGACGATAAAAACCTCGCGGTTTTCCTTGTAACCCAGCGAGGCCATTAAATCCTGGATTTGTTTGGTTTGCTTGCCGTAGGCGCCGAAATCAATGTCGGTGTAGGCGCGTCCCATGGCGGCCTGGAGATGCCCGAACTGGGGACAGTGCATTTGGAAGGCCAGCGAGCCGATGACCCGCAGGAGAATCCCTTTTTCCTCACTGGCTTTGAGAATCCGTTTCAGTTCGTTCTCGAATTTATCGCGTTCGGCCTGGCCTTGTTTGCCCATCCCAATGGGACTGTTTGTCATGGCGTTCTCCCGAGGAAGTAGCGTTGAAAACCTGACATGTCTCATCCGCGCCATTTTCAATCAGAGCCATTGCGCGGGACAAGGCGCAGATAATCGGACTCCTGTGGAGACATGTCAGGTTTCAGGTGGTATTGCTATTATAATGAAAAAGTCAAAAACTTGCAAATTTTCTCACATTCGCCTATAATGCCCTGCAAAAGTTTTCATTTTCCGTCACCCAAACTCAGATTTTCTCATGGGCAAACCCCTTATCCCAGCGCAAAGGCGAGAACGGATTCAGGACTATCTGGCGGTTCATCAAATCGCGCGGATCGCTGATTTGTGCGCGTTGCTCGATACGTCAGAGGCTACCATTCGCCGCGACCTGGAGCGGCTCGAAATGGAGGGAATCTTGGAGCGGACCCACGGGGGGGCAATCGTCAACCAGCGCCTGACGGCGGAACCGGAATATCTCCAACGCGTACAAAAAAATCCCGATGAGAAACGACAGATCGGCGCACTGGCCGCCTCGTTGATCGAGGATGACAATATTGTTTTCATCAATAGCGGGACAACGACTACGCAGGTCATTCATCACATCCGCGCCGATGCGGGCATCTCGGTTTTTACCAACAACCTGAACGCCGCGCTTGAATTGGGCGAGGCGGGCTTCCAACACCATTTGCTGGGAGGCGAATACCAGCCGCGTTCCAAATCCACGGCAGGGCGCTTCGCCATCGACAACCTGCGGCAGGTCTATGCGGACAAGGTCATCATCGGCGTGGACGGCATCAGCCTCAAGCACGGCTGCACCGTCCCGACCAACGCGGAGGCGGAGGTCGTCCGCACGATGATCGAGCGCACAAAGGGTAAAGTCATCATCGTGGCTGATCACAGCAAATGGGGTGTGGTGTCCAATTTTCAAATTGCTTCGATTGATGAGATTGATCAACTTGTGACAGACGAGGGATTCGATGCCTCGGCCATCGAGGAACTTGCGGCTCATTCGGTTGAGACGCTGATTGCTCGTATACAGGTACACACGTAAGCAAGTACACAGGTAAACAGGTTTGCTCGTCACTTGTTTACCTGTGAATTTGTATACCTGTCCACTCATGGAGTTTCCCAATGAAGTTATTCTCGAAAAAAACCACCAAGAAACCCACCCGCCTCTTCTTTGCCACCGACCTGCACGGCTCGGAGCGGACGTTCCGCAAATTTATCAACGCGGGCAAGTTCTATGAAGCGAATGTCATCGTGATGGGCGGGGACATTCAGGGCAAGTTGCTCATCCCGATCATCAAGGAAGCGAATGGACATTACCGCGCCACGGTGCAGGGACGCGTCGAGCACATGGCCTCGCAGGAGGAGTTGACGGGACTTACCACGCGGCTTGACACGCTCGGCTTTTATTACAAGATCATGGATGAGGAAGAATTCCGCGCGCTTTCTGCTGACCAGAAGGCGGTGGACGCGTTATTCCATGAAGAGGCGCGCAAGAAACTTGGCCGCTGGGTGGACTTGGCCGAGGAACGACTTGATGGCACAGGCATTAAATGTTTTGTCACAGGCGGGAACGATGACGAGTGGGACGTCTTATCGGCATTGAAGCGCGAGGGCGCCCGGTCGCTCATCGCCTGCGAGAACGAAATGGTGATGGTGGACGATGACCACTCGATGATCTCGGTCGGTATCAGCACGCCGACGCCGTGGAAGACTCCGCGCGAGACCACCGAGGAGGAACTGGGCAGGATGATCGAAAAGATGGCTGCGAAAGTGCCAGACATGAACAAGACCATCTTCAATTTTCACGACCCGCCGAAGGATTCCACCCTCGATACCTGCCCCATGCTGGACTGGACGAAAGATCCGCCTGAGCAAATCGTCCGGGGCGGGCAGCCCGTCATGCACGGCGCGGGAAGCGTCGCGGTGCGCGCCGCCATCGAAAAATACAAACCCATGCTCGGCCTGCACGGACACATCCACGAGTCGCAGTCGGTGGCGAAGATCGGGCGCACGACCTGCATCAATCCAGGCAGTGAGTATGGAGAGGGAATTTTACGCGGCTGTCTGGTGAATTTTGTGGACGGCGAAATTCTGGGGTATCAAATGACGAGCGGATAAATTGAAGTTCCCAACAGGAGGCAGTTATGGCGTGATGAAGCGTTGGCTTGTCCTTGTTTTGTTTGAGTAAAAAAACCAAAGGAGAAAAGCAATGGCTACTGCTACGGCAAAACCTGAAGTCTTCACCCGA
>DYKX01000171.1 GCA_020722375.1 Anaerolinea thermophila | reverse complement strand
GGCATCAATCTCGAAATCCATCGCGGCGACGTGATCGCGGTGCTGGGTCCGAACGGCGCGGGCAAGACGACCTTCGTCAAGCACGCCATTGGCCTGCTCAAACCGAAATCGGGACGCGTGCTCGTGAACGGAAAAGATACAAAAGAGTCGAGTGTGGCCGAAATTGCCAGCACGCTCGGTTACGTTTTTCAGAGTCCCAGCCACATGCTGTTCGCGCCGACCGTGCGCGAGGAATTGGCCTTCGGCCCGACCAATCTTAAACATCCAAAGGAAGAGATAGAAACGGAGGTGAAAGAGGCGCTGCAAATTGTGAACCTTTCAGACAAAGAGCAAGACCCTCCGCTGGCGCTTTCGTTCGGCCAGCAAAAGCGCGTCAGCATCGCGGCCATTCTGGCGATGCGCTCCCGCATCCTCGTCATGGACGAGCCGACCGCCGGGCAGGATTATCAGAACTACATGAACTTCATGGATGCCATCCTGCAATTGCCCGGCTTCGAGGCGGTGTTGTTCATCACGCACGATGTGGACCTGGCGGTGATCTACGCCAACCGCGTCCTGCTCGTGGCGGATGGGCGACTCGTCGCCGACGGGACTCCGCACGAAGTCCTGCGCGACTTTTCCCGACTGGAGGCCTGCCGCGTCGTCCCGACTTCGCTGCTGGCCCTGAATGTGAACCGCTTCGCCCAAACGGGACGGTTTCTGCGGGCGGAGGCGCTGGCGCATGTGTAATTGTCGTCGTTTAAATTTTTCAAAAGGAGAATGAAATGGATAAACGTTTGTCTTCCGTGTTGATCTGGCTGGTGGTGATCTTCGCCATCTTCGCCGTGATCGTGTTCGTGCTGGGCAATATGCTCGGCATCGAACGCTTCCAGACCGATAATGCCACGCTCGGCCTGCGCTTCCTGTTCGTGATCGTCGGCCTGCTGATCGCCTTCGCGGTCTACCTGTTCACCAAGGAAAACAAAGCCTGGGAAGTGGGCACGCGCGAAGTGGTGTGGATGGCCATCGGCGCGGCGCTGTACGCCGTGTTCTCGTGGTATTTCAACGCCACCGTGTTCGTCGTCCCCTCGTTGAGTCAGGTTGCCCTTCGTCCCGCCATTGCCATTCCGATGTTCTTCGGCTATGCCTTTGGCCCCATCGTCGGCTTCTTCACGGGCGCGGTCGGCAACATGTTCGGCGACGCGATCTCTGGCTTCGGCCTCTCGCCGCAGTGGAGCATCGGCAACGGCCTGGTCGGTTTCATCGCCGGCCTGCCCGCGCTGTATGCCAATCGCAAGAAAGCCACCGACACCGTCCTGTGGGTGGGTGGAATCCTTGCCGTGCTTGCCACGCTCTTCTATTTCATGAACCGTGGCGAGACGAACATGATGTTCTACGATGTGGAGAATGGTGTTTTTGGTGACCAGCCCATCGCGCTGACCGCGGGCATTGCGCTCCTGATCGGCTTTGTGCTGGTGCTGATTGTCCGCTTTGCGTTTGGGAAGAATGTCAGCGTTGGCGAGGCCGTCATCTGGGGCATGCTCGGAAACATCCTCGGCATCGGCTTTGCGGCCGTCTCCGACATCTGGATCAACGGATTCAGCCCCGCGGCCGCCATCGTGGGCGAGTTCCTGCCTGCGGCGGGCCCGAACCTGATCTTCGCCGCCATCCTCGTCCCGCTGCTCGTCGCGGCCTACGCGGCGGTGCAGAAGCAGTCGGGAAGATAGTCAGTAATCAGTCATTAGTAATCAGTGATCAGTGGTCTGTTTGACCGCTGGTCACTGATTAACTCATGTTACGCAGTACCGCGAGATTTATCTCGCCCGGGCAGGCAACATGAATGTTGCGGTACTGAGAAACTGCGTAACATCAATGATTGAACTGAAAACTGATTACTGATCACTGATCACTATGCTTGTCGCCTGGCGTTACCGCGAACGCGCCCGTTCCTTCATCCAGTCGTTCGATCCGCGTGCCTGGATGATGTTCTACGCGTGCTTCCTCTTCTCGACCCTCGCATTCTGGGACGTGCGCTTTTTGCTTTTCTTCGCGGCCATCGCGCTGTTCGTCCTGCTCACCTCGGGCGTGACGTGGAATGAGATTCGCCGCGCGGTGCTTTTCATTGTCGGCTTCGTCCTCATCTTCGCATTTTTCACTTTCCTGACGGGCCGCGGTGGAACGGAACTCTACGAGCAGGAACACCTCATCCGACGGCTCGAAGCGTCCTTCTCCATCCTCGGCTGGACTCCCGCGCTGGACATCACGGTCGAGCGCGCCTTCTTTGGGGTCAGTCAGTTCGTGCGCGTCTTCAGCATCGCCATCATGACGATTCTGATCCCGTACTCGCTCAACCCCGCCCTCTACGGCGTGACCTTCCGCGGACTCGGCCTGCCTGACAAGATCGCCTACGCCATGGACCTGACCATGCGCTTCATCCCGACCTTCAGCCGCGACTTTCAACTGACGATGGACGCGCAGAAAGCGCGCGGCTTTGAACTCGAAAAGATCAGCGGTGGACTCTTCCAGCAAGTCCGCAAACTCGGCCCGTTGATGGTACCCGTCACCATCCATGCCATCATCGGCAGCGAAGACATCATAGACGCCATGGACTTGCGCGCCTTCGGCATCGGTCCGCGCACGTGGCTGCAAAAACTGGATTACAAAATAAAAGACCGAATCCTGATCGGAGTCGGTCTCACGATTCTGCTGTTCTCGCTGGCGCTCAGCACCCTCGGGCAGGGACAGTTCTGGGTCCCGCCGCAGTTGCTGGCGCTGGCGGGAGGGTGATCACTCCACCCAATCCAAAATCTTATGCCACATTCCCGCGAAGGGCAGGAACCACGGGCGGCCATCGTAGAGTCCCAGCGGGGCGCCGGGAAAGTTGAATTGCGCGAAGGGATGCTCTTTGATATTTCCCGCGAGCATTGCTTCGGCGACAGTCCTGCCGAGATACGTCCCCATCGCCGCGCCGTGACCGGCGTAGCCGAGTGAGTAGAACATCCCCGCCTCCTCGCCGACGTGCGTCATCATGTCGAAGGCGAAATCCAGCGTGCCGCCCCAGGCATACTCCACTTTTACATCGCGCAACTGCGGATAGACTGTCACCATTTCGCGGCGCAAAATCTCGGCGCTTTTTGCAATCGTATTTTCGTTCTCGGGGAAGAACGCGGCGCGCCCACCGAAGATCATCCGCCCGTCCCATAGCCGAAAATAATTCAGGTAATGTTTGTAATCGAAGATCATGCGGTTCTTCGGGCTGAGTTCGCGCGCCAGGTCATCGGGCAATTTCTCGGTAGCGATGATGAACGACCCGATTGGGATGACCTTCTTTTGCAGGGACTTCGTCGCCGCGCCCGTGTATCCCGCCGTTGCCACAAAGACGGATTCTGCTTCCAGTTTGCCGCGTTCCGTCTCGACGACGAAGCGCGTCCCGCGACGCTCGAGCCGTGTGACTCTCGCCCGCGCGTGGAGCCTGGCCCCTGCGCTTTCCGCCGCCCGCGCCAACCCTGCCACGTACTGCGCGGGATTCACCCCCGCGCTGACCTCGTCCACCAGCGCGCCGTGGTAGACGCGTGATCCGATCTCGCTTTGCATTTCACTCGGCGGGACGAGTCTCACGTTGTGGCTGAACTCCTTTGCCATGAACTCGACTTCGTCTTTGAGGGCGTTATAGTGTTTCGGCTTGTTGGCCGCCAGCAGGTGACCTGTCCGCGCAAAGCCGCAATCAATTTTTTCTTCGCGGACGATTTGCTCGACCGTGTCTATCGAATCGAGCGAGCATTGGAAGAGACGTTTCGCCAGTTCGCGGCCGTAGCGCTGGATGACGGTCTGCATGGGCAGTTTGAGTCCCGTCAGCACCATGCCGCCGTTGCGTGAACTCGCGCCCCAGCCGATGGTCTCCGCCTCCAGTACCGCGACATTTATGTTGCGCTTTGCGAGCGTGCGCGCCGCGCTCAGTCCCGTG
>DYKX01000028.1 GCA_020722375.1 Anaerolinea thermophila | reverse complement strand
GCGCGCCCATCACCCAATCCAGGTCGAGGGGCGTGCCGGGGTTACGGTCGTTTTGAGTCATGGAAACTCCAAATGATTGTCTGACATGATTATACAGCCGATGGGAGATGGTCAGGTGTCAATTCGGAAAAGTGGATTTTTGGTTGTTTTTCGTATATACTTATCAAAAATCCCATCTTTCACAAGAAGGCGGCCGTGGAATCATCGTTTACGCAATACACTGGCTTCAGATTTCCATTCGGGGAGGAGTCGTGCGAGCACGAATTCAAAGTATTACAACCGGATGGGTACAAAAAATTCTACTACAACCAAAGCCGCTTCAATGCTGAAGCATTGGATGAAGATGTATATTTGATTGTTGGGCGGCGCGGGTCGGGGAAAACATCGCTGACAAAATATTTCGGGTTTCAGGACATTCTCAAGAAGGCTCACAGTATAGACGTGGATGAGCCGAACATTTACAGCGGAATCCTTCAGGGGATGGCCGACAAGCCGCTTCAATCGCCCGACCTGGTGGTCATCGAAGTGGGCAAGGTCTGGGACTATCTGATCTGGTCGCTCATCTTCGACGAATTTCGCGAGAAGGACCCCACCATCAAGACCGCCTCTGTCATGGTGCGGAAGGGAAACGCGTCCCATCTTATCTACGATCTTTTGACGGGGTTGTTGAACAAATACGTGGATGAAAGCGGCAAGGTTGCGGACATCCTGTCCTCCACCTCCACCTCGCCCGTCTTTATGGCCGCGCAGACAAAAGTGCTTGAAATTGCGCGCAAAGAGCCTGTCATCATTGCCATTGACACGTTCGAGCGCTATAACCGCGATGACATCGCCATGATGATCGTCACTGCCGCGCTTATCCAACGCGCCAACGAATTCAACATCACCTATGCTTCGCGCGGCATTCACGTCAAAGCATTTGTGTCTGCGGAGATTTTCCCCCACATCAAGGAAAGCGTCATCTCGAACACCACCAAGTTCATCCGCAACCCAGTGTACTTGCGCTGGAAGCCCCGCGACCTGATCCGTCTCATCATGTGGCGGTTTTATCGCTTCATGGAGGAGCGGGGATACAAATTCCCATTCGATGAAGTGAATTGGGATAATTTCGACGAGATCCTGCACAAACTCTGGATTCCTTTTTTCGGGGAGAAAGTCCAAAACCTGCGCGGCAGATTAGAGAGTAGTTTTCCCTACATCCTGCGTCATACCCAGATGAGACCGCGCCAATTGGTCGTCCTCTGCAATCAGATCGCCCGAAACGCGGAAAAGAGCGAAAAATTCCCCCAGTTCAGCGAAACGAACATCAGCAAGATCATCTCTGAGGCTGAATATGACCTGGCCGATGAAGTGCTGAATTCCTATGACCTCATCTATCCACGCGTGGCCGATATCATCACCGCCCTCGCCAGCGCTCCCGTCGTATTTCGCGGCAACTATCTCGACCAGGTCGCCAAGCGGACCTCCAGCGCGTGGCCTCCAGGCACCTATACCACAGCCGCCTTCCGACGCGTGGTGGCGGAATTGGGAATCGTTGGCAGGGTGCGCACCAAGGATGAGACTTCAGGGATTATCGCGGCAGACTTCGAATATGCCATGCAGGATCGCCTCACCCTTAACAGCGACGACGAGTGTGTCATCCATCCGATGTTCTATTCCAAACTGCAGGTGAAAAAGAACGGCTGGATCGTGTACCCGTTCCCCGACCACGAGGACTACCAGCCGCTTCTGGGTAAAAAATGATCAGGCGCTCATTCCAGTCGATTCGCTCCAGCGCGGCGTTCTTCTGCGAAGAAACGAGCCGCGCACGGTCACGAACAGGTCCGCATGGGTGGCGAAGATCTCCTCGCGGTGCGATGAAGTGATGTGAATGGTATCAGGCTTGGATTCCATTTTTGCTCCTGTTTATGTTACCGCCAATTTTTCTTTTGGATATTTCTCATAGCGCTTCTCCATCATTACCGTGCGGATGCGGTCCACCACGTCCCAAACATCCGCAAAGGAGATGTAGAGCGGGGCGAAGCCGAGACGCAGATTGTCGGGGGCGCGGAAGTCGGGGATGACGTTCATCTCCTCGATCAGGGCGCGGTTGATGCGGTACGCGTCCGTGTGGCGGATGCTGATGTGCGATCCGCGTCGGGCAGAGTCACGCGGGGAGCCAGGAGAAAAGCCCAATGGCGCAAGCCGCTCCTCGGTCAGGGTGGAGGCGTAGTCGGTCAGCAAAATGGATTTGGCGCGCAGGCGGTCCATCCCCGCTTGCAGGAGCGGTTCGAGCGCGGCTTCCATCGTCAGCAGGGAGAGCATCGGTTGTGTCCCGACGAGGAAGCGGTCCACGCCTGGGGCAGGTTCGTAGTCGAGGCCGAAGTCGAAGGGACGGTTTTGTCCCCACCAGCCCCAGATGGGCGAGGAAACTTTTTCCTGGATTTTTTTGTTGACGTAGAGGAAGGCGGGCGCGCCTGGGCCGCCGTTGAGATATTTGTAGGTGCAGCCGAGGGCGAGGTCGGCGTTGCAGTCGTCGAGAGCGATGGGGAGCGCGCCGACGGAATGACTCAAATCCCACAACACGAGCGCACCTTTGCGGTGGGCGAGATCGGTGATGGCGCGCATGTCGTAGAGATAGCCGCTCTTGAAGAGCACGTGTGAGAGGGTGACGAGGGCGGTGTCTTCATTGATGGCGGATTCGAGCGCGGCGAGGTCGGGGGTGATGTCGTCATCGGCGGCGGGGATGCGAATGATTTCGTATTGCGTATTGCGTAAGTCACCGCCAGGAAAACTGGCGACGCCCTGAAGAATATAAAGATCGGACGGAAAATTGAACTGGTCGGTGATGATGCGCTTCCTTCCTGACTGGAGGCGGAGCGCGGCCATCGTGAGTTTGTACAAGTTGACGGAGGTGGTGTCGCTGACGATGACCTGTCCCGCCGCGGCGCCGATGAGCGTACCGATCTTGTCGCCGACGCGGCGCGGAGCCTCCCACCAGCCTTTGTTCCAGCCGCGGATGAGGTCGTTGCCCCATTCGGTTTTCACCAGTTGACGGGCGCGCTCGACCGCGACTTTGGGCAGGCGTCCGAGCGAGTTGCCGTCCATGTAGAGCAGGTCGGGGTCGGTGATGACGAATTGCTCGCGGAAGGAAGCGAGTTCGTCTTGAGAGTCCAGTTCGAGGGCGAAGGCGCGGGAGGGGGAGAAGGTTGTCATTTTAGCCACGGATTTCACGGATTTTCACTGATTGTTTTATTTGATGACTCGGCGGTGTTCGAGAGATGTGGAACCGAAGTTGATGAAAAGCGCAAGTCGAAGGCCTGTGGCGGCGAGATAGTGCATGGCTTGGGCTTGATGGAATTGATTTATTTTAGAGACGGCTTTGATCTCGACAATGATTTTTTTGTCTATCACCAAATCTGCTTTGTATACGCCGACCAATTCGCCTTTGTAGGATACGGGCAATTCCACTTGACGCTCGAACGGAATGCCCCTGATGGTAAGTTCTCTTTCCAGTGCGGCTTGATACACGGCTTCCAGAAATCCAGAACCTAAAATCTTATGCACTTCCATTGCCGCGCCAATCACGGCGAATGTCAATTCTTTGAAAAGCAAGTCGGTCATTTCTCCTCCGAAAAAAGAAATCCGTGCCAATCCGTGTAATCCGTGGCTAAGATTTTTCAGGCACTTTGCTCATGGCATATTCTGCCAACGCGGTAATGGTCAACGACGGGTTGACTCCAGGGTTGGCGGGCATGATGGAGCCGTCAATGATGTACATGCCTGGGTAGTTGTGGACTTGGAAGTTCTCGTCCACCACGCCTTCGGATGCGTCGCGTCCGATCGGCGCGCCGCCGAGGATATGGGCGGTGGTCGGCAATCCGAGCAGGTTCTCGCCGATGGAGCCGAGCGCGATGCCGTTCGTCCGCCTGGCGAATTCGCGAGCCAGTTCGTGAGAGCCAGCCACCTGCGCGCTGATCTCGTAGCCAGGTTCCTTGTCTGCCACCAGTCCGCGGCGGAAGAGGGTGAATCCACTACGTCCCATGCGGAGGCGCATACGGTTGTCGGTGTTCTGCATTACCAGCAGGATGGTGGTATTGTACGCCCAGCCAGGCAGGAGCATGGACTTCAAGAAGTCAATCGGATGCGTGATCATCCATCCGAGGAAACGCAACAGACGCATTGGCACGCTAACGTCCGTATCAATGAGCGGCGCGGCGAGGTAACGCATCAGGTCTGACCCGGCAGGGTAGCGGACTGGTTCGACGCGTGTCACTTTATCGTGGTTGTAAATGGACGTGATGCAGACTCCCTCCGAGTAGTTGACATCCGATTTGCGCGCCAGCGAGCCGAGCAGGGCCTCGGAGTTGGTCCGCACCATCTGGCCGAGACGCGGCGAAAGATTCGGCAGGGACGAGTCGCGCAGTTTGAGGAGCAGACGCATTGTCCCCAGCACGCTGGCCGAGAAGATGACGTTCCGTGCGCGGACTTTCATCGTCCGCTTGAAGAGTTTGGTGGAGGTGCGGCAGGTGATTTCATATCCAGACGATGGACCGTTGACCGTAGACCGTCCACTGTCCACGGTCAACGGTCTGACATCAACGACTTCGGATTCAGCAACGATCTTCGCCCCGTTTTTCTCCGCAAAGTAAAGATAATTTTTCGGAAGCGTGTTCTTGGAATTGTAGCGGCAGCCGACCATGCACGCGCCGCAATAGTTGCACCCCGTGCGCGCCGGGCCTTCGCCGCCGAAGTACGGGTCGGGGACGGTCACGCCCGCCTCGCCGAGGTATACGCCGATGTCGGTGGCGCGGAAGGTGTGTCCCATGCCGCGCTCCTCGGCGATTTCTTTCAACACTTCGTCCGCTTTGAAGAATTTATTGTTGCGTTCCACGCCAAGCATGCGCTTCGCCGTCTCATAATGCGGGCGGAGCGTCTCGCCCCACGGGATGGGCGTGTTCCACGCGGGTGTCGCGAAGGTCTCGTCGTTCGGGACTTCGAGCACGTTCGAGTAGCCGAGACTCCCGCCGCCCACGCCCGCCCCGTGCAGGACCATCACGCCTTTCAAGATGCTGATCTGCATAATACCGTGCGCTCGCAGGGCGGGAAGCCAGAGATATTTCCAGAATTGCCAATTTGTTTTGGCGTACGTCTCTTCGGTGAAGCGTTTCCCCTTTTCGATCACCAGCACCGAGTAACCCTTTTCCGTCAACCGCATCGCGGAGACGCTGCCCCCGAATCCCGAGCCGATGATTACGTAATCGTAGACCTGCTCCATTGTGCCCTCCGAGGCGAATTTGGGTGATTATAACAAACAGCCGCAGTAGATTCTGGCGGCTTTGATTTGATTAACGATCATTTTTCCTGCGCACGTAAAGAAGTTTTTCCACCCGCGCAATGGCCTGTCCCTGCGTATCGAGCACATCCACGGTGAAGGTCGGCTCGAATTTCTGGCCGTCGGCCACGGCCGCGCGGATCTCGTCCACGCGTTCTGGGGGGATGTGGAAGGTGGCCGTCACCGTGCCCCGCCCCGGCTGTAGGAATTGGATGCGGGCGGCCTTGTCCCAGACGATGTAATCCGTCCCCAGTAGTCGCATCAAAATGAGCATGTACCACGGGTCGCACATGGCATACAGTGACCCGCCGAAATGCACACCGACCAGGTTGCGGTTGAGGCTGGTCAGTTTCATCTCTACGCGGATGGTGCGCTCGTCGAGGTTACGCGAGCGGATACCCGCTCCGAGGAAGGGCGGGTAAAAGTTGACGAAGCGTTCGAGGATGCGTTGACGGAGGGACATGGTGGGACTAATACTCTCCCGCGAACTTTTCATGCACCCACAGGAATTCCTGGCGTTTGTTCATCACGCGGACGAGGCCGCCGAAGCTGGGGTCTTTGGCTTTGAGCAGGGCGTGGAGTTCGCACAGGGTCGCGTTTTCGGCACGGATGCCGACGCCGCGTTCCAACGTGGTTGTGTCTGCCGCGCCCATCACTTCGCCGAGTTTTGTCCCTTCGCCAGCGATGGCGTCAATGACGTTCTTGCCGAGGCTGAGTTGACTTTCCAGCGTTTTGAAGGCGGTGTCGTTAACGACTTTGAGGGTTGAAGACATGACTGGCAGAACGAGGCTCAAAGTTCCAGTCATAAATTTTAGGAAAGGAACGGCGCGCTTGAACCAGTCGCGGTCGAATTCGAGATCGTAGACGCCTTGCTTGCTGTCCATGCCGTTGATGGCGGGGAGCGGAAGCCGCGAATGCTCGCACCACAGAACCAAACGGAATTTTTCGCGCACCCAGGTTTGGGGATTGAATTTGTTTCCGTCCAATGGGAAGAGGCTGAAGAGACGTGGTCCTTCTTTGGCTTCATCGGTGTAGAGTTGGATGAGGTCGGCGAATTGTTTATCAATTTGACTCAAGATGCGACCCGTATCGCCTTTGACTTCATCCAGTCTGTCTTTGACTTGAGCGAATTCTTTTTGAAGGTAATCGAGCGAGATAGGTTGCGTTGCAGCAGGAGCGTTTAGAAGAAGTTGGTCAATACTTTGCCATTCGTTGCAAACGGGACAAGGCTGTTCGGGACGTCCGCGACGTTTGTTCTCGATCAACTTGCTGACTTCAAACAGACCGATGCAAGACTCTTTCAGGCACGGAACCATCATTAGCATCTTCTTCGATTTGCTTATCCCAGAGTTCGGCATAGTATTCATCGAACCACGCGCGGAAGCGGTCTAATTCCTGTTCAGATAATTGAGTTACGGCTTGTTCGAGTTCGGTAATAGTCATAAGAAACTCCTTACTGGTGATCAAAAGTATAGCATATTCTTTTCTGCTTCGAGAAAGGCTTGGTCACGCGCCATGGTGTTCACCTTTGGAACCCCCGCCCGCCGAAGGTCCCCCATGCGACAAGGGTAGTTGGGATGCGAACAGGAATTTGCGTGTCGAATTTGTCCCAAGGGGATGCTTCGCGAGGGGAGGGGAATGAGAAGTTGGGATGAGAAGGAGTGGGAAGTCATTGGGTGAATTCCACTCCCAAACGAAAATCGCCACGATAGCAGAACTCCGAGACGCTTCGCGCAAAATCTCGGAGTTCTGACTCGCGCCTACTCTCTATTCTCTACTCTCTCCCTCACTGATACTTATAAAACCCTCGTCCCGTCTTCCTCCCCAAATACCCCGCGTCGACCATCTTCCGCAGCAGATACGCGGGACGGTACTTGTCCTCCCCCAGGTCGCGTTGCAGAACCTCCATCACGAACAGGACAACATCCAGTCCAATCAGGTCGGCGAGAGTGAGCGGTCCCATCGGATGGTTCATGCCCAGTTTCATCACCGAGTCGATGGCCTCGGGTGTGCCGACGCCCTCTTGCAAAGCGAAGACCGCTTCATTGATCATCGGACACAAAATGCGGTTGGAGATGAAGCCAGGCGAGTCGTTGGCCTCGACAGGTTCCTTGCCCATTACCTTGCAGATGTCCACGACGGTCTTGGTGGTCTCGTCGGTCGTGGCGAGGCCGCGGATGATCTCGACCAGTTTCATCAACGGGACGGGATTCATGAAGTGCATCCCGATTACCTTGTCGGGACGTTTCGTCGCCGCGGCGATCTTGGTGATCGAAATGGACGAGGTGTTGCTGGCAAGGATCACGCCTTCGCGGGCGTTGGCGTCCATGTCTTTGAAGATTTTGAATTTCAGTTCGGGATTTTCCGTCGCCGCTTCGATGACGAGGTCCGCGTCTTTCATCGTGGACATATCGCTGACGAAATTGATTCTGCCCGCGCTGGCCTTTTGCTCGGCGGTGATGACCCCTTTTTCCAGCAGTTTGGCCGTGGACTTGGCAATGGTCGCCCTGGCTTTTTCCAGCGCGGCAGGGACGACATCCATGCAGGTGACGGTGTATCCCGATGTCGCCGCGACCTGCGCGATGCCGTTGCCCATGGTCCCCGCGCCGACGATGAAGATGTGTTTGATGTCCATGCTTGTCTCCTTATGGAAGTACACAAGTAGACAGGTAAACACGTAGACACGTTCCCTGTTTACTTGTGTACGTGTGTACTGGTTTACTCCACCTCAATCGCCATTGCCACTGCCTCAGACCCACCCAGGCACAGCGATGCAATTCCCTTCTTCAACCCGCGATCCTTCAATGCATAAATGAGCGTCGTCAACACGCGCGCGCCGCTGGCGCCGATGGGATGACCCAGTGCGATCGCGCCGCCGTTCACGTTGACCTTGCTCCAGTCCCAGCCCTGGTCGGCGAGAGCGTAGCCGTCCGCCAGAACCTGCGCGGCGAAGGCCTCGTTGAGTTCGATCAGGTCCACATCCGCGAGGCTCCAGCCGATTTTCTTCAGCAGCTTCGGAATTGCATACGCGGGCGCGCGGAAGAGATACTTCGATTCGTCCGCGTACTGGTCGTAGCCGACGATGCGCGCCAGCGGTTTGAGGCTGTGCGCGTCAGCGTAGGCGCGGCTCGCCACGATGACCGCGGCCGCCCCATCGTTCAGGCCTGGAGCGTTTCCAGCGGTGACTTTCCCGTCCTTTTGGAAAGCAGGCTTCAGTCCCGCGAGACCGTCATAAGTTGTGTCGCGACGCGGCGCTTCGTCGGTGTCGAAAATGGTCACGCCTTTTTTCGTTTTAATTTCCACGGGGACGATCTCCGCTTTGAACTTGCCTGTGTCGCTGGCGGCAATCGCCTTTTGATGACTCTCGTACGCGAACTTGTCCATCGCCTCGCGCGTGACGTTGTACTCGCTGGCGATGAACTCGGCCGCCGCGCCCATGCTCCAGTTTTCGAGCGCGCACCACAGACCGTCGTTGAGCAGCGCGTCGGTGAGTTGCAGATGACCGAAGCGCAGTTCGCCGCTTCTTCCCTGGACGATGTACGGGGCGCGGCTCATCGACTCGAATCCACCCGCGACGTACAACTGCCCATCGCCCGCCTTGATGGACGCGGCCGACAACATGGCGGCTTTCAACCCCGAGCCGCAGACTTTGTTGATGGCGGTCGCGCCGACCGAGGATGGCAACCCCGCGCTCATGGCGGCCTGGCGGGCGGGAGCCTGTCCCAGCCCCGCGGAGACGACATTGCCCATGAAGACCTCGGCGATGTCGGCCGGATTCACCCCCGCGCGTTCGACCGCGGCTTTGACGACGATGGCGCCCAGTTTCGGCGCGGCGAAGCCCGCGAGGCTTCCCTGGAATTTTCCGCTCGGCGTGCGGACGGCGGAAAGGATGACGACTTCTTCTTCCTTGCTCATGTCTGCTCCTTTGTAGGACAATTTCATTTTGTCTGCTTGCGCTTTCAATTATAGCCCGCGCCTGTGGATGGACAAAGTAACAAATGTCAGTTTTCCGTCATTGCGAGCGATGGCCGAGTAGTGTCCCTGGCGTACCGAGACCAGAGCGAAGCAATCTCTTCATCGGCGCGGCCTGCGCGGGATTCGCGTTTTGCTCGAAACTGGAAATGAGGGGAGGAGGTAGGTGTGCATGGACGCAACTCCTATTTTTTTTCTTGCTTACGGCGACGGCGTATCTTCTGGATCGGCGGGCTGGACGAAACGAATCAGCCACATTCCCCCGCCTTGCTCCTCCACGTACGAAAACGGCGTGACGAGATGAATCCACGTGCGGCCTGGGTGGAGGGCGATGGGATTGTTGTTCGCATCGAGGAAATACATCGGACGCGGCAAGCCTGATTGTTTTTCCCACTCGCGATTGATGGTCGCCCAGCGGATGGGGAAGTACTGTCCATCGCGGAAGAGATAGGCATAGCCGCGCTGGTTGGCGCTGAGATTGATTTCAAATTGATTGTGGCGTATCCGCATGTGTTCGGCAAAGACCACGATCACATTTTCGAAGGATTGCTGTCGCCCCGTCAATCGGTCAGTGGCAGGGATGAGCGGCTGGCCTGTCCCATCGGCCATGTCTGTCCAGCGCAGGTAACTGCCCGAGATGGGATCGTACTTCCATGCGGCCTGCGTGTAGGCATGATAGTAGACCGAGATGTCGGTGGCGGGGATTCCGCCCTCAGGAACTGAGTCCGAAAAAATGTTGCCCGAGTAATTGACAGGTTGCCCCGCGACCAGACTCTCTTCCGCGAGTTGACGCAGGCGCGTCACGGGCAGGAGCGAACTGTTGGGTGTGTTCTCGTCCACGCCGTAGATGACCGCGCACGCGTCCAGCGCGTCGATGATGCCGCGTCCCGCGCTCGCGAAGACGAGGCAACTGTTCCAGAACATGGTGTTGATCTGTCGGTAGGTCATCCGTCCCGAGCGAATCGGTCCGATGTACGGCTCCTGCGGGAAGAACCAATTTTCGGGCGTGCCAGTGACGACGGGACTCGAAGTGGCGATCGGCCTCTCGAGCAGGATCACGCCCGCGTCATGGAACGAAGCGGTGGAGTCCGCCACGAAGGGACGCGTTTCGCCCGTGACGGGATCCGTGTCCGAGTCGCGGTCCTCGTCGCCGATGTCGGGAGTCGTAAATTGATATTTGTCGTTGACGATGAATTGGAGGATGACTTCGCCGCTGGGACGGTCGAACGCGTACCAGCCGTTCGAGTCGGTTGTCGTTTCGCTTCGGACCTCGCGGCTGGCCGCGTCCAGCAGGCGGACGCACACGCCGCCGACGCCCGTCTCCCAATCGTCGGCGCGGCCGTTGGCGTTTTCGTCGAGGAAGACGCGGTCCCCGATCCACTCGCCTTGCGGACGGAGGATCTCCTCCCGCGTCGCGCATCCCGCGTCCACGTTGGGAATGTCGCGCACGCCGTTGCCATAAAAGACGGAGAGGAAGCGCGTCGCGCCCTCGCCGATGTAGAGTTCAAAGACCCACGAGGCAAAGTTGATGCCCGCCTGCGGCCGCGCGGTGACGGGCATGTTGCTGATGGAGACGAGCACCGCGGGCAGTTTGAGCCACGAGGGATCCTCGACTTCGCGCGCGGTGAGGGGATTGACGTTGGATGGAAAATTTTCCGCATCTGGGCCGAGGGAGATGGGAAGAAGGTGCGGTTGCGGGGTGGGGGAGGGTGTTACGGTGTCAGGTATTTCTGTTTCAGGTGTCAGGTGGGTAGGCGTGAGGGTTGGGGTGATGGAGGGAGGCGGCGCGGGTTGGCAGGCGGTGAGGAGAAGGATCAAGGATGAAAGATGAAGGATGAAGCAGCGCATGGGGAGATTTGGCAAAATGTACTGTCTTTTTTTAAACTTTCAGGGCGTTTTGCGGGCAAAACGCGACTGTCAACTGCAAGTTAACAGTCGCCAGGCTTTCACTTCTTTCTGTTTTTCTTCGGCTTTGACTCCAGCGCTGCGGACAGCGGCGCGGTGTATTGACGGTACAGCCCGAACAAAAACTCCAGCCGTTCCAGTTCGGATTTGAACGGCTCGCGGCGGTAGCATTGGTCAACGGCTTTGTCGAGGGCGCGGTGAGCATCCACAAGGACTTTGGGCATGGCGGAGGGGTCGTATAAATCAGCCAGCGAGGAATCGGGGAATTTCTTTCGCGCATCCAACACGGCTTGGGCGGCCTGCTCGACTTTTTCTTTTTGCCTCTCGCTGACCTCCGCCGCCCAGGGGAAGTTGTTATAGACGATGTTGTTGGAGTAGCGATAACGCCCTTCCAATCTTCCGCAAACGGCACGCATCCATGCCATGTGCATCTGTGAAGTCAATACGCCAAAGTGATAAAGCGTTGCGTTAGGCATAATCGCGCACGAGTTATTAGCAATCACTTTTTTATCAAAAAAAGAAAAGGGTACATAAATTCGATTCTCTGACGAATGCAAAGGCACTAACACATAATTGCTATTTGGTTGTCGAATTTCGCCAAATAAGTAAGGATAGTCTGCCAGTTTTTTTGTCGCTTCTCGTTTACTTGTTAACCGATATTCTCGCACGGCGTCAACTCGTTTTTTGATTTCAGGAATATTTTTTATTTCAGACGGCGAAGCGTCTTTTAGCCATAAGCACCAACGATTTTCTCCATGCAAAAATTCCTTTGCGCTAATCATTGGTCGAATAAATTTTTCGGCGGCGGGTTCTTTCTTAACAAATTCTTTTTTCTGTTCGTCTGTCAAAAGCAAAAAGCCGCCATCATTCGGCATACTGCCAAAACTCATTTCAGGCACATCGGAAATTGGCTTATTACGGCTAGTGACGATAACATTTTCAGCATCGACCAAATATGGATTAATGTTTTTTGCTTGAATTTCCATCGCCTCTGCGTCGGGTGAAGCGTAATCGAACAAACGCTTTTTGCTCACATCACCCAAACCAAAGCCGATAATCACGCAGAACACGGCGGCTTTGCCTCTGGCGTCATTCTGCCATCGAAAGGTGCGGTGGGCAAAGTGAATCTTCACGCCTTGCGCCAGCATCCAATTCCACAACGCGCCGACCTGCTCGCCCTGCGTGATGGAGTTGGTCGAAACAAAAGCGACTTTGATATTCGTATCCTTGATAAACTGCGCCGCTTTCACATACCACGCGCTAACGTAATCAAGAATATCGTAATTTTGAAGGGGAAAGCAAATCGCTTCCATATCTCGGCTTTGCTCTGTATTTCGCTGTTGCTTCCCAATAAAAGGCGGGTTGCCCAAAATCGTCAGGTTCGCTTTTGGCACAAAGTCCCAACTCAACTGCAGCGCGTTTCCGTTTTTGATGTTGGCAGACTTCCTCAACGGCAAGCGGATATAGGTCTGCCCGAATTCCTGCGAGAGTTCCATGTTCATCTGGTGGTCGGTCAGCCAGATTGCCACTTCCGCAATGCGGGCGGGGAATTCTTCGAGTTCGATTCCGTACAAAGAGTCCACGTCAATGCGCGAGAGCGCGTCCACGCCGATAATCAATTGGTGCGCGTCCTTGCCCGAAAGTTTCCGCAGTTGTTTCAAGATTTCGATTTCAAGCCGCCGTATCTCGCGGTAGGTGATGATGAGAAAATTTCCGCAGCCGCAAGCCGGGTCGAAAAATCTCATGGCAGCAATCTTGTCATGCAGTCCTTTGAGTTTGGCCTGGCTGGTCTTGACCGCTTCAAACTCCGCTTGCAGGTCGTCCAAAAACAGCGGGCGAATCACCTTGAGGATATTCTTCTCGGAGGTGTAATGCGCGCCGATTTCGCGCCGCTGATTCTTATCCATCACCGATTGAAAGAGCGAACCGAAAATCGCGGGCGAGACCTTGCTCCAATCGAAGGAACAGCAGCCGAGCAAGACCTCGCGCATCTTCGCGTTGAACAGCGGAATCGGCAGTGTCTCCTCGAACAAGCCGCCGTTGACGTAGGGAAATTGCAAGATTTCCTCGTCCCCGCTTTGGCGTTTTTCGGCGGGTGTGTTCAGCATTTGGAAAATCAACGCCAGCGCCGCGCCCGTATCGAAGCCGTTTTCGCTCGTGCGGTTTTCGAGAAAATAATGGAAATGGTCTTTGGGGAAAATGCCCGTATCATCCGCGAACAGGATGTACACCAGCCGCACAAGGAAGACCTCCAGCGCGTGTCCGCTGTAGCCGCTTTTCAGTAATTCATCGTGCAGTTCGCCCATCTTCTCCGCCACGCGGATATTGACGGGGTCTTCTTCGTGGCGGGCGTGCGATTTGTACCCAGAGATGAACCCAAAGAGATGGATTTTTTCGGGCAGTTCTTTCAGGGTGAAATCAAATTCTTCCCCCGTATCCAAATCATACAAACGAAAATCGGTAAAATCCGAAACGAGAACGTATTGGGGCAAATCCTGTTCGCTGATTCCTGGAAAGTAATCCAACGCTTGCTGATAGGCTTTGTTCAAATCCTTGCCGCGTGATTTATGCTCGACGAGCAGCGTCCCCTTCCAAAACAAATCAATCGAGCCGCGCGCATCGCCCAATTTTTTCACGGGTTCTTCAAACGAAGCGACTCTTCGGCGCGATATGCCGAAGATGTTGAAGAAGTCATTCCAAAACGTCTGCGCCTCGGCGCGCTCGCGCGAAGTATCCTGCCATTCTTTTACAAAGGCATACGCGCGGGATTTAATTTCTTGTTGAGAAAGCGGCATGGTTTTATTCCCATTCCTTTTTAACTCGATTATACGTCTCCTCAATCGTCTCAGGCAGGACGCGCGTCTCGCCAACCATTTATTCTTCCTGCCTCGAAGCAATATACTCAATCGCGGCCTCTGCAATTAATCCCGAGCGCGTGCCGCCATGTTCGGACGCGTATTTGTCCATCACGTTCAAGACGCGTTCTGGCAGGGTGATGTTGATGCGCCGAGTCTTGCCAGAGAGTTTGGTGATGTCCACCGTCACCAATGCCCAAACGCCATCCGCGTAATCGGGATTGCCCTGATGCTCGTCAATGGATTTCGGCGCGGGGATCGGTTCTCCATCCAGAAGCAATCCTTCCAAATGAGTTTCGATGGCTTCCACGGCCTCTTGCAAAGCCTCATCCATGGTCCCGCCCGCGCTGAAACAGCCAGGCAGGTCAGGCACGGTGACGCCATAATCGCTTTCAATGTCTTTGTGAATGACAACAGGATAGCGCATAAAATCTCACTTTCTCTCAGTCCATGACCAGCCTGCTTGTTTAAAGATGCTTCGTAACGTCCCAATTGGGATATCTTTCTTCGGATGCGGAATTGTCACGCGTCCTGGCTTTTGAGGGTGCTTGTAGTGATGATGACTGCCTCGAATGTGGACAAGTATCCAGCCGTCTTTTTTGAGTTTAGCGATGAGGTCGCGGCTGTTCATGTTATTATACACACTATACACACGATGTCAACGGGTTGCATTATTCCCACCCCTTTTTGATTCTCTCATACGTCTCCTCAATCGTCTCAGGCAGGACGCGCGTCTCGCCGAGGATGGACATGAAATTCGAATCCCCCGTCCAGCGCGGGACGATGTGCATGTGGACGTGGTCGGGAACGCCCGCGCCTGCGGCCTTGCCGATGTTCGCGCCCAGGTTGAACGCGTGTGGATGGTAGATCTTTTTCAGGATCACCACGGCCTGCGAGGCAAGTTCCATCATCTCGGCGCGCGTTTCAGGGTCCAGCAACTCGAGCGAGGCTTTGTGTTCCATCGGCGCGACCATCAGGTGGCCGTTGGTGTAGGGGAACAGGTTCACGATGACGAAGGCGCGCCTGCCGCGGTGGATGATCAGATTCTTCGAGTTGTCTTCTTTTTTGGCCAGCGCATTGCAAAATACGCACCCATCCTCTTTTTCGTGACCTTCGATGTAGTTCTTGCGCCAGGGGGTGGACATTCGTTTCATGCTGAGATTTTAGCAGAGAATTGGTAATTCCAAAACCCGTACACGGACGGCACGGATTACACGGACAAACACGGAAAAAAGTTAAAAAAATTCCGTGAGCCTCCGTGAAATCCGTGTAATCCGTGTCCGAATGAATTGGATGATAAATTTGGTTGACTCAACCCCCTCCTTGTATTATCCTCGCCGCCGTGACACAACCGACCCTCTTCGCCTCCGTCCAATGGACGGTCACCCGCCTCACCGCGCATCTGCGGCAGGTGATCGAAGCCGACCCCGCCCTGCAGGATGTGTGGGTGTGCGGCGAACTCTCCAACATCTCGCGGCCCGCTTCGGGGCATTTGTATTTCACGCTCAAAGACGCGGGCGCGTCCCTGCGCGGCGTGATGTGGAAGGTCAACGCCTCGCGCCTCAAACTCCCCCTGCGCGACGGCATGGAAGTGGAAGCCCACGGCAGGATCGGTCTCTACGAAATCGGCGGGCAATATCAACTCTACGCCGACGTGCTCCGTCCCGTGGGCGAGGGCGCGCTCTACGCCGAATTTCTGCGGCTCAAGTCCATGCTCGAGGCCGAGGGACTTTTTGACCCCGCCCGCAAGCGGCCGATTCCGCAACTGCCGCGGCGCATCGGCATCGTGACCTCCGCCACGGGCGCGGCCTTGCGGGACATGCTCAACACCCTGCGGCGTCGCCTGCCCATCGCGGACGTGGTCCTCGTGCCTTCTCCCGTCCAGGGCGCGGACGCTCCTCCCGCCCTCGTAGCGGCCTTGCAGAACCTCAACCGAATCCACCCTGACGTGATTCTCGTGGCGCGCGGCGGCGGCTCCATCGAAGACTTGTGGGCGTTCAACGATGAACGCGTCGTCCGAGCCATCGCGGCCAGCGAGTCTCCCGTCATCAGCGGCGTTGGCCACGAGACCGATTTCACGCTGACCGATTTCGCGTCCGACCTGCGCGCACCCACTCCCACCGCTGCGGCGGAACTGGCAACTCCCGTCACGTTGTACGATCTCGCGTCGGAGATGAGTAATCTCAAGCAACGCACAGACATGGCAATCATGGAACTAATCGAGCGCGGGCGTAACGAATTATCGAATCTCGAATCCCGCCTGAAGTTTTATTCTCCCGCGCGGCGACTCCAATCCGAGCGCCAGCGCGCCGACGAGTGGAGTCGGCGGCTCGTGGCCGCGTCCGCTCACCGTCTCGCGCTCGAAGCGGAAAAGATGGCGGGGCTGGGAAAACGCCTCGTCGCGCTGAGTCCGTTCGAGGTCCTGGCGCGAGGCTACGCGGTCGTCACGCGTCCCGCGGACGGGAGTCTGATCCGAAGTGTTGGTCAGGCGAAAGAGAATGATGTCATCGAAGTGCGCGTGTCGGATGGACAGTTCGGCGCGGTCGTAAACCGTAATGCGTAAAACGTAATGCGTAAAACGTAAACCAGAGGAATAATGGCAAAAACACCCAAACCTGTTGAAGCATTGAACTACGAAGATGCAATGGCTGAACTCGAAACCATCGTTGATGCGTTGGAGGAGGGAAATCAAAAACTGGAGGACGCCATGGCGCTGTTCGAGCGCGGACAGGCGCTGATGAAGCGCTGTGCCGAGTTGCTGGAGGCCGCCGAGTTGAAAGTGCGCCAACTTTCGGGCGACGAGTTGACCGCGTTTGAGGATGAGGAGCAGGAATGAACCTGGCGGGATTGCTGGAAAACAAGGTGTTGACCGGCGCGCTCGCGGCCTGGCTCATTGCCCAGGGATTGAAGCCGCCGCTGGAGTACCTGCGCACAAACAAATGGCGCTGGAGCGCGATGTTGAGCGCGGGCGGGATGCCCAGTTCACATTCCGCGTTGCTGTTGGGCGCGACGCACGGCATCGGCCTGTTTATCGGATTCGATTCGGCGCTGTTCGCGCTGGCGGTGGCGATTTCGATGATCGTGGTCTATGACGCGGCGGGGGTGAGACGGCAGGCGGGGATGCACGCGGAACGGATCAATGTGCTGTTCGACGAATTGTTGAGCGGGCATATCTGGGACCAGAATGAGTTGCGCGAGGTGTTGGGACACACGCCGCTGGAAGTGGTGGGCGGGATTTTGCTGGGGCTGGTCGTGGCAACAGTCAACTGGCTGATTTGGACGTGATCAGACTTCGGGAACTTTGCATGAACTATTGCCGTTTTGAATGTGCAAATGTGCAAAGGAGTGAACGATGAAACTTTCATATCTTTTATTGTTAAGTGTGTTTTTGCTTGCGGCCTGCGGCCCCGTCCAGGCATTGGACAATATCCTGCTGTGGCCGACGCCATGAGCATTTCGCTATTTTTGGCGAGCAGCGGCACGCAGGAAGCGGACGAGGAAACCATCCAACTCATCTTGTGGTTTGTGGCCGATCTTGCGGCGCAGGCAAGTTAATCTCCTCCGTAACCAGTCATCTTCCCAATCTGCGTTTCACAATTTGGACAACGCTCTGGATCTCTGGGACGCGCAGGGCGAGCATGAGCAATCCGTAGACGAGTCCCCCCACCGCCACGCCTCCCAGCCCGACGAGCCAGCGGTTCCAACTCCCCCCAACCTGAATCCACAACCCGAGCGCGAGACTCATCCCCAGCCCTGCGATGGACGCGTACGCGAGTCCCTGCGCGATGTGTCTCCCCTCGATTCCGCCCAGGCGTTTATGCATCACGAGGAAGAGCGCGGTCGCTTCGAGGGCGGTCGCGAGACTGTTCGCCAGGGCCAGGCCTCCATGCGGCATCCAGCCCCAGGTCAGGAAGAGACGCGAGAAGCCGACCGAGAAGACCACGTTCAAGAGCATGGCAACTGTCCCGATGAGGACGGGGGTCTTCGTGTCGTGTTGCGCGTAGAAGGCGCGCGTCAGCACTTCCATGATGGAGTGACCGACGAGGCCCGCCGCGTACCAGGTCAGCGCCCAGGCCGTCATCTCGGCGGTGAGGGCACTGAACTCGCCGCGTTGATAGAGCATGGACACGATGGGGTTTGCCAACAGTATCAATCCCAAACTGGCGGGGATGGCCAGCAGGAACATGCCGCGCAGCGCGGATGCCAGCGAGGAGCGCATCTCGTCCTGTTGGCCGAGCGCGTGTTGCGCCGAGAAGGTGGGCATGGCCGCGATGGCCACGGATTGCGCGATGGCGGCCTGCGCCATGAGCATCAGCATGAAGCCATACGCGAGACTGATGAGGCTGCCCTCGGCCATGCGCGAGCCGAGATTGGTGTTGACCCAAAAGTTCAATTGCACGATGGCCGCGCCGAAGACGCGCGGTCCCATTAGTTGGAGGACCTTGTGAACGTCGGGGTTGGCGAGACCAAGCGAGGACGAAAACTCCCCATTGAGTTTGAACAGCGACGGAAGTTGAATCAGCACGAACAGCGCCGAGCCGATGACCACGCCCCAGGCCAGGCCGTAAATCCCCAGCCGCGGACGGAGAACGAGGACGCCGAAAATTTGTCCAAGTTGGTACATGGCCGCGGTCAGTTGCGGCACGAAGAAGACCTGATGCGCGTTGAGAATGCTGATGACCAATCCGCCCGCGCCGAAGAGAATGGCTGAGATGGATTGGATGCGGAGCAGGTTGACGGTCAGTTGGAACTGAACGGGGTCGGCGGAGAGGCCAGGGGCGAGCAGGTGGCGGACAATCTGCGGGGCAAAGATGGAAACCAGCGCCGCCGCCAGCATCAAAACCAGCGTGACGAGGTTGATGAGCGACGAAGCCAGTTTCCACGCGGCTTTGCGGTTGTCGGTGACGAGCAGGCTGGTGAAAGTGGGAAGGAAGGCCGAGCCGAGCGCGCCCGCCGCAATCAAATTGAAGAGCGTCTCTGAAGCGCGGTTGGCGGCGGAAAAGGCGTCCAACTCGTGGGCGGGGAAGGAACTCGCCACCAGCATCGAGCGGACGAGGCCCGCGAGTTGTCCCAGCACGATGGCGATCATCACCGTCCCCGCGGCGCGGGCGATTTTTTGGTTGGAAGTGGAGTTGGTCACGGGCAGGGATTATACACTTGGAATTTGATTCCTTTCCAAATGCTTGCGTATGTACTTTTAGATAGGTATACTTGGGCAATGCAACCAGAAAAAATCGGTCCCTATGAAATAAAATCCGAATTGGGACGCGGGGGAATGGCAACCGTCTACCGCGCCTACGACCCGCGTTTCGAGCGCGAAGTGGCGGTGAAAGTCCTGCCGCCCGAAATGCTCCACGCCGACCCAAACTTCCGCCTGCGGTTCCAGCGCGAAGCCAAGATCATCGCCAAACTGGAGCATCCCTCCATTGTGCCTGTCTATGACGTGGGCGAGGAAGACAACCAGCCCTATTTTGTCATGCGGTACATGAGCGGCGGGTCGCTGGCGGAACGCATCAAAAAACACGTCTACACCGTGGACGAGGCCGCGCACCTGCTCGAGCAGATCGCCCCAGGCCTGGACGAAGCGCACGTCAAGGGCATCGTCCATCGCGACCTCAAGCCGAGCAACATTCTGTTCGCGGGCAACGAGTTTCCCTGTATCTCCGATTTTGGCATCGCAAAACTTTCGCAGGGCGAAGCGGGCAGCATGACGGGCAGCGCCATCATCGGCACGCCCGCCTACATGAGCCCTGAACAGGCCGCGGGCAACGAAGTGGACAGCCGCACCGACATCTACGCGCTCGGCATCATCCTCTACGAAATGCTCACAGGCCGCCAGCCGTACCAATCCGAAACGCCGATGGGGTTGGCGCTCAAACACATCACCGAACCCGTCCCCAGCATTCTCGAAGCCCGTCCCGACCTGCCCGCCTGGGTGGAGGAAATCATCTCCACCTCGATGGCGAAAAATCCCGCCGACCGCTACCAGACCGCGCAGGAAATGGTGGACGCGCTCTACCAAAATCTGAGCGCCGAACCCGCCGAAAAGAAAACGCGCAGACAGCCCGCGCCCGTCAAAGCCTCGCCAACTGACAAGACAATCACGATGAAGAAGCGGCGCTTCAGTCCCGTCATCGTTGTGGCGGGGCTGCTGGGCATCGGATTGATCGGCGCGCTGATTGTGGGCGGGATGATGGCGACGGGTTTCCTTCGCGTCGACTTGACTTCGGACACGCCCACCGTCGCGGCCCTCGTCCCCTCGCAGGCGTCCACCCTCCCGTCCGCGCTCGAGGCGACGAAAACCTCGCTTCCCGCGACCGAGACAGCGGGTCCCGTTTCAACCGCCTCTCCCACGCTGACGGAGACTCCCGCAGGCCCGTCCCTGCCCGTCCTCGGCGGAGCGGACAAGATCGCCCTCATCAACGGCAACGACATCTGGGTCATGAACGTGGACGGGAGCGATCCCCAGCGTCTCACCACCGACGGCGCGGCCAAGTTCAACCTGCAATGGCTGGACAGGAACACCATCCTTTACATCTCTGGAATGACGTTGAAGACGGTGGACATCGAAACCCTGCGCGAGGAAAACATCACCAGTTTCCTCTCGTCGGAGTATTTCGAATCCTTCCACGTCTCGCCAGACGGCAAACAGGCCGCCATCAGCCTCGACCGTGAACTCTTTGTGGTGCCCTTCGATTTGGAAACCATGCGCAACGTCCGCACCCACAATGATTTGATTGCTTTGAATGGCTGTCTTTTTTATGATGCCTTGGCGGTGAAAGGCGCCTTGTGGTCTGATGACGGGACGAAACTTGCCGTCAAGATTCTCGTCCCTGCGGGCAACCAGCGCGCGGACGCCATCCGCATCCTCGATATCTCCAAATGCAGCGACGCCGAACCGAAGGCGCTGGACGATTTCCCCATTGGCCGCTTCGCGTTCAAGCCCACCATCGTGAATTACGATTACGACGGCGACCTGCTCTTCTTCCTGAACAGCGACGTTTTCAAAGGCGGATTTGGCGAACTCGTTTTTTACAACACGTTCACCCATAAATTCCAGAAGGTCAATCCGATCCAGAACACCTGTTGTTACCGCGATGCCACCTTCAGCCCGGATGGGATGTACGTCCTCTTCGCCTTTCAGGATATCCGACTGGGTGACGCAAGCACCGTCTCGCTCTACTACGTCCGCGTGGACGCGTTGACCACGGGCGGGCTGATGCAACCCATCCCCCTGCCTGAAGGCTTTTTTGCCCAGCGCGAAGAGGCTCCCATGCCTGCCCTGCGACCCGCGAAATAAGAGACTCCATGCCCAAACGCCTTACGTTGTCCGTTTTACTTATCATCCTCCTCGCTGCCTGTGCGCCTTCCACCGCCACACCAATCGTGGGAGGGGGAACGTCCACGCCCACTTCTCCCGTTGTTGCCACCGATACGCCGTTCGGCCGGCAGCACATCGAGCCGATCCCCGTCCACGTGGGCTATGGCGGACAGGGGACATTCTTCGAAATTTATTTTACCGACCCTGCCAATCCCGCCTCCAAACAACAGACGGGCGGGGTTGAACAAGCCCTGATCGCCTCTGTCGACGCGGCGCGCCTGAGCGTGGACGTCGCCATCTACAGCCTCAGCCTGCGCGAACTGGGCAACGCCCTCCTGCGCGCCCGCGACCGCGGCGTGGCCGTCCGCGTGGTGATGGAAAGCGACAACCGCGAACGCTCCCTCCCCCAGACGCTCATCGAAGCGGGCCTCCCCATCCTCGGTGACCGCCGCGAGGGATTGATGCACGACAAGTTCGTCGTCATTGACCGCTCCGAGGTCTGGACGGGTTCATTGAACTTCACCAACGATGGCGCCTACAACGACAATAACAACCTCATCCACATCCGCTCGGTGAAGGTCGCCGAGAAGTACCTGACCGAATTCGAGGAGATGTACACCGACGACCTCTTCGGCCCCGACTCGCTTGCCGCCACGCCGAATCCCTCCGTGACTGTGGACGGCCTCCAGGTCGAGACGTATTTCTCCCCCGATGACGGCGTCGCCGCGCGCATTTTGGAACTGTTACAGGGCGCGCAGGAGAGCATCTATTTCCTCGCCTACTCCTTTACCTCGGACGACATTGCACAAGTGATGCGCGATAAGCACAGCGAGGGGCTGACCGTGGCAGGTGTGATGGACAGTTCACAAGTGGATTCGAATCAAGGCACCGAATATGACCTGTTCCTCCAATCAGGCCTGGATGTCCGCCGTGACGGCAACAAGGGACTGATGCACCACAAGATCATCATCATTGACCGTTCCATTGTCATCACTGGTTCGTACAATTTCACAGGTTCGGCCGAAGATCGGAATGACGAGAACGCGGTCATCTTCTTCAGCCCCGACATTGCCGAATGGTTCCTGACCGAGTTCGAGCGGGTTTTCGACGCGGCCCCCGAAGCGGAATAAGTCTCCATCCGAATATCGGATCGCAGACTTCCAGTCCGCCTGGGGCAGGCGGACTCAAGTCCGCACTCCGCAATTTAGGGTTGGAAATCAAGGATTAAACCCCCCCTGCCAATGGCCCGCGTCAGCTACGACGCGGGCTGTTTATTTTATGGACGGTAAAACGTGATCTTTAGCGAACCAAGATACGTCTCGCCGCTGGTCCTGGTACACGTCGGCGCGGCCAGCCCGGTGAGGACGGTCCCGCCCGAGGCGACGCGCAGACTGTAGATTACGTTGGCTGACAGGATTGCATCTGCGTAGCCATTGCCGAGTTCGGGTTTAAAGCCTGTAAAGAAATGTTCCTCACCGCCCGCCCACGAAAGGATCAGTTCCACGCCGGGAATTTGCACGCGGTTATTGGAAGTGATGGTGACAACTTGCAGGAGTCCCTCGGCCAGTGTTTCGTCGCAAACGGTTTCCTGTTCGAGCAATTCGAACGGCGGGGCGGGCGGCGGGAGCGGCGTCCGCGTGGCGCGCGGGGTGGCGGTGTATTCGGGGAACAGGATCGAATCGTCGAACGGTGTGGAGGTGCTGGGCAGAATGGGCGGGATGGAGGTCTCCGCGGCGGGCGAGGGGACTTGCGCCGCGGAACTCGTCGGCGTGGATGAAATTACCGTCGGCGTGAGTCCCTGCAGGGCGGAGGCGAGTTGCGCGAGTTGATAGGATTGGAGTGCGTCGCCCGATGCCAGTGCGCGCTGTGCCTGTCCCGAAAGGGCCTGGTACGAATCCGAATTGCCCAGCAACGCGAGGCGCGCTTCGGCGCGTGGCAGGTCGCTGTTGGCTGCATAGGAGGCCGCGATGACGGCGCGATACTGGTCTTTGAAGTCGGCGCGCAGGGCGGAGGGGACCGCGTCCACCACGTTGACGGGGGAGACGATCCACGCGTATCCGAGGCCCAGCGCAAGGCCGAGGAGCAGCGCCAGGATGGCTTCCAACGGGATGCGCTTCATGGCGTCACTCCGCTGGAGGGTTGCCAGCCGCGCAGGTCCTGGACGAGCGCCTCGAGCAGAGATAACTCAGAGGGCGAGAATCCGGCCAAAGGTCCGAATTGAAGCGCATCCGAGACGATCTCGGCGGGCGGGTCGCTTCCGAAGATCGCCAGTCGACGCGCGGCCAGGTCGAGGTCCTGTTCCGATTCGTAGGCCTCGGCCACCATCAAAATGTAATCGGCGCGGAAATCGGCGCGCAGGGTTTCGGGGGGCAGGTCCACAAAATCCACCGGCTCGATCACCCAGCCATATAAAAGTCCGAGGCCGATGCCGGCCGCGAACGCGAGGATTACCCAGAGCCATTTTTTCATGGTTGTATTTTGCCACAGGTGGGGGGAAATGCAAATGCCCGGACAGGCGACCGGCGGCACCCGAAGACTCCTCCTTACCGTTGCTGCCTTTCGGCCCTGGCGGGGTTCGAAAGGCTTCGCCGCGCCGGGCCTGCCCGGACGGCGCAAGGATACCATAAATAATGCAGAAAGCAGAAGGCGGAAGGCAGAAAGTAACATGCAGAGGGCAGATGCGGAAGGAAAAGACGTGCGCTTGTGTTTGCCATTTCGCCCGTCTCGCATTACAATCGGCGCACAAAACTTTTTGAACTGATGGATCGCGAGGCCCCAATTACTTTGCGGGGGTGAGATGGGGTGGGGCCTGGCGCTCCCTGAGTTCGCGGGAGGCTCCCTTGTCTCATCAACATCCCAACGTCGGGGCAGAGTTCGACTCTGTAAAAGCGCTGGTCGAGCGTCTCGGCCTGCCTGTAGAAAATTTATCTCTGTACGCCCGTGCCCTCACGCATCGTTCGTATGTGAACGAAAATTTGTCCACCCAGGAGGACAACGAGCGCCTGGAATTTCTCGGCGATGCCGTGCTGGACTTTGTGGTGGGCGCGTGGGTCTATCATCACTTCCCCGAAATGGC
>DYKX01000170.1 GCA_020722375.1 Anaerolinea thermophila | reverse complement strand
CTTGTCCCCGCAGCGCTCGGCCACCACCGACGGGTTCACTACCGGGACGCCGTGGGCCTCGAAGATGCGCGAGACGTACAGTCCCCGCGAGTAGGAGATCGAACGCTCGAAAAGCACGTCCACCTCGGCGGGGAGCCGGGAAATATCGAAGTAACGCTCGCCGTCGTTGATGCGGACCACTTCCACATCCGGGCGTTTTTCCAGTTCTTCGAGCAATAGTTTCTCCTCCACCCGCAGGCGGGAGTACAAAAATCCAATCCGGGTCATATCAGCCTCCTATGGCAGAAAATGAAAAAGCGCCCTCCGGCATCGGAGAGCGCATTGGGTGACAGGGTTGAAAAACGAATCTTTGCTATGAAATCCTATGCAAGCACCCAATACCCGCGCATCCGATACCGGACGCGGGCTGGCGCTTGGACTTGGTTTCGAAGACAAAAGCTTGAGCAGGCTGTTCCATGTTGGGGGTTATTTTACCATCCGGTTGAAATGTGTCAACCGCTTTGAACTGCAGACGGGTACTCCTGGCCCACGATCTCGATGAATCTTTTTGCCAGGAAAGATTGCGTCCGCTCAATATGCGTGGATGCGGCGATTTTGCGCTGCGGAGCGGCATCGCTCAAAAGCCGGTAGGATACTTGCCCGGATGTATCACTGAGCGCCAAAGCCTGCGGGACGAGGGAAACGCCCAGCCCAAGCGAGACGCAGTTTTGGACTGTGGAAAGCTGGGCGGTGTGGCAAACAATTTTCAGGTCCAGGTCTTGTTGGTAACAAAAAGACTGCACCTGCTCGCCCAGGCAATGGACTTCACTGAGCGCGATGAAAGGGAAATCATCCAGTTCTTTGACACGCAACGAGGCGCGGCTAACGAGGTCATGCTCATGCGATGAGGCCACCATCAGCGGCTCCACAAGCAGTTCCTGGGTGCGGATCAGCTTGTTGTGAATTGGCAGGCTGGTAATGCCAACGTCCAACTTGCCGTCAATGATGTCACGGATCAAGACTTCGGTCAGATCTTCGTACACAGACAGGATGGCAGCCGGGAACTCATTACTGAAACGTTTGATGACGCGCGGCAGGACGAAGGGAGCAATGGTCGGGATGAATCCGACTCTCAGTACCCCGCGGCCATTTTCCAGGTCGGTGTTCAGACCCTGTTTGATATCCTGTAACTCGGACAGGATCGAGTAGGCATGCGGCAAGAGCATGCGTCCGGCATCGGTCAGCACTGTCCGGCGGCGCAATCGGTCGAACAGCGCTTCGCCCAATTCCTGTTCCAGCTTCAGGATCTGCTGGCTAAGGGATGGCTGCGCCACGTTACAGCGTTCGGCTGCCCTGGTAAAACTGCCGGTCTCGGCTACGGCTACAAAGTAGGTCAGTTGGTGAATTTCCATTTCTGTCCTTGTTGTATAGGATGAAACTATAAAATATATAAGCAATTGATATTTTACAACTATATTATTATCTCATATAATCACTTTGCGAGGATATTTCAGGAAATTGAGCGCAACAGCGAGTTTCCCAAAAATCAAACTCAACCATCGTAACCGTATGGTTCATAGTTTCAGATAACGAAAGGATACAAACCTATGAGTGAAAATGACAAACGCCCTGTTCCCCATCAGCCTGCCGCAGGCGGTGGGGGCACATCGAACCGGGATTGGTGGCCCAACCAGTTAAATCTCGCTATTCTTCATCAGCACTCTTCCAAAAGCAATCCGATGGGAGATGCGTTCAACTACGCTGAGGAATTCAAGAAACTCGACCTGAATGCCGTGAAGCAGGACCTCTATGCGCTGATGACCGACTCGCAGGATTGGTGGCCTGCCGATTATGGTCATTACGGAGGGCTTTTCATCCGCATGGCGTGGCATAGCGCCGGCACTTATCGCATCGGTGACGGACGCGGCGGCGCCGGATCCGGCAGTCAGCGCTTTGCGCCGCTCAACAGTTGGCCGGACAACATCAATCTCGACAAGGCACGCCGGCTGCTTTGGCCGATCAAGAAGAAGTACGGCAGCAAGATTTCCTGGGCCGACCTGATGATCCTGGCCGGGAACTGCGCGCTGGAATCGATGGGATTCAAGACCTTCGGTTTTGCAGGCGGACGTGAGGATATTTGGGAACCGGAGGCAGACATTTACTGGGGCTCCGAGAGCGAGTGGCTTGGCGACAAACGCTACTCCGGCGATCGGGAACTCGAAAACCCGCTCGCGGCTGTGCAGATGGGTCTCATTTACGTGAACCCGGAAGGACCTAATGGCGAACCTGTCCCGGCAGCTTCCGGCCGCGATGTGCGAGAAACCTTTGCCCGCATGGCCATGAATGACGAAGAAACTGTTGCGTTGATTGCAGGTGGACACACCTTCGGCAAAGCGCACGGCGCTGGTGATCCGGCACTGGTCGGCCCTGAGCCGGAAGCGGCCCCTATCGAAGAGATGGGCCTCGGCTGGAAGAGCAAGTTCGGCAGCGGCAAGGCTGGCGATACGATTGGCAGCGGCATTGAGGGCGCCTGGAAGCCAAACCCGACCCGATGGGATATGGGCTACCTGAAAGTTATGTTCAAATATGAGTGGGAACTGCAAAAAAGTCCTGCGGGAGCCTATATATGGCTTGCAAAAGATGTCGAGGAAGAAGATATGGTGGTTGATGCGTTCGATCCAACCAAGAAACATCGCCCCATGATGACGACTGCCGACCTTTCGCTCAAGTTTGATCCCATCTATGAGAAAATCGCGCGGCGCTACCTTGAAAACCCCGAAGAGTTTGCGGACGCTTTCGCCCGCGCCTGGTTCAAGCTGACCCACCGCGACATGGGGCCGCGCTCCCGCTATCTCGGCCCGGAAGTACCGGCAGAGGCATTGATTTGGCAAGACCCCGTCCCCGCGGTCAATCATGAACTGATTGATGAGAAAGACATTGCTGATCTAAAGGCCAAAATTCTCGCCTCGGGTCTCTCGATCTCGGAACTGGTTTCGACCGCCTGGGCGTCAGCGTCAACCTTCCGGGGCTCCGACAAACGCGGCGGGGCGAATGGGGCGCGCATCCGCCTCGCGCCGCAAAAGGATTGGGAAGTCAACCAGCCGAAACAACTGGCGAAGGTTCTCGAAATCCTCGAGGGGATCCAGACGGCATTCAATGATGCCCAATCCGGCAATAAAAAGGTTTCGCTCGCTGACCTGATCGTCCTGGGCGGATGCGCGGGTATCGAACAAGCCGCGAAAAATGCCGGTCACGATCTGACCGTCCCCTTCGCGCCCGGCCGCACGGATGCTTCGCAGGAGCAAACTGACGTGGCGGCTTTCGCCGTTCTCGAACCGGTTGCAGACGGCTTCCGTAACTATCAGAAAGCCAAATACTCCGTTACGCCCGAAGAATTGCTGGTTGACAAAGCGCAACTGCTCACCCTGACCGCGCCTGAGATGACGGTTCTCATTGGCGGTATGCGCGTCTTGAATGCCAACTTCGGAGGAACCCCATACGGCGTTTTCACCAAACAGCCAGGGAGACTTACCAACGACTTCTTCGTGAATCTGCTCGACATGCGCACCGAATGGAAGCCAACATCAGAAGATAAAGATGTATTCGAAGGTCTTGACCGCGCTACGGGTGAACTCAAGTGGACCGCGACCCGTGTCGACCTGATCTTCGGTTCGAACTCGCAACTCCGGGCGCTGGCTGAAGTCTATGCTCAGGATGACGCACAAGCGAAATTTGTGCATGACTTCGTGTCAGCCTGGACCAAAGTGATGAACGCGGATCGGTTTGATCTCCCCAGACCATAGCTGAACGATCATCCTGGCTGATCACAATCCAAAAGTCACCCCCTGGGTGACTTTTAGATTCAGCAACTGTGCGCGCAAAGGTTGCCAGTGATTTTTTGGAACCGAAGCGGATTGCCAAAAACGGGTCGAAAATGGCCTAATTTGCGGTCGTGTACCTTAACATTGCGGATAAATCGAGCAGCGGCGGCTCCCGCTGGGGCATGGCCTGTTCGTCGAGGCGGAACTCGGCTGCGACCGGTTCGGGGTTAGCGGCATTGTCCTGTTCAAAG
>DYKX01000169.1 GCA_020722375.1 Anaerolinea thermophila | reverse complement strand
GCTCGAACCTACGACCTCTGCTATGTCAAAGCAGTGCTCTAACCAACTGAGCTATCCGCCCGAACAAGACGGCATTATACCAAATGATTCGGTTTTGGCAATGCTTGGTATAATCCCTTCGCCATGCCCAGAAGGAAGAATCCCGAAGACCTGACCGTTGAAGAACTGCGCCGACTGTTGATCGAAAAACGACGCGGCGCGCGGCGGGACCGCATCGAACACTTCCGTCAGACGGGACGCGTGGTGGCGGTCGCACCGGACCTCGCGGCGGACGCGGCCCAAACGGCCGATTCGCCCCTCGAAGCCGCGGCCCCGCCCGAAGTCCCGCGTGCGAGGCGGCTGGGGGACCGTCTCCTGCTCGCGGTGGAAGTCGTCGCCGTCATCGCGTTGATCGGGATCATCCTCAGCGGCATGGGCATCCTGCGTGATATGAACGAGATCGCGTTCGCTCCCGCCACTGCCGAACCGACGCCGCTGATCACAGCCGTCGTTCTCCCTGGCGGACACACCCCGCCCGATGCGCAGGGCAACACCCGCCCGAACGACGCCGAGATCCCCGAACACCTGCGCCCGATGGTGCAGTCGCTGGGAAACATCGCCGTCCCCACCCCGGGACCCGAACAGGCCATTCGTATTTCGATTCCCGCCATCCGCGTGAATATGCCGATCGTGCAGGGCGATGGCTGGGAACAACTGAAGAAAGGCGTCGGCCAGCACATCGGCTCGGCCAACCCCGGCCAAAACGGCAACGTGGTGCTTTCGGCGCACAACGATGTGTATGGACGACTCTTTCGCTTTCTCGATAAACTTGTGCCCGGCGACCAGGTTATCCTTTACAGCCAGCAACGCCAGTACATTTACGTGGTGACTGGCACGGTCATCGTTGAGCCGACGCAAGTGGAAGTGATGGCGCCCACCCCCGACCCCACCGTGACGCTCATCACTTGCTACCCATACCTGGTGAACACGCAAAGGATCGTTGTCTTTGCGAAATTACAAAATTAGTACCGCAGGATTTTTTGTAAAAAGAATTTTGCGGCACAAAACTAAAGGAGCCTCTCCATGGCAAAAAGCAAACGCTCGACTACTCGACGCACGGCCGCGCCCGCACAGGCCGCGGCGGAGTTCAATCCCGATTACACCGACGTAAAGTGCGACCTCAAACGTATCGGTATTCTGGCTGGTTCGTTCATCGCCCTGCTGGTGGTGTTGTCGTTCTTCCTTCGATAATAAAACCTGACATGTCTCCGCAGGTGTCTGATAAATGAGACCCTTGCCCGTGGAATCGCCCTGATGATCCCGGCGCGAATGAGACATGTCAGGTTTGGGAGATACCTATGCCTCGCATGTTCGTCCCCGGTCCCGTAGATGTTGCCGATGAGATTTTGCAGGCGCAGGCCGCGCCCATGCTGCCGCATCGCAGCAAGGAGTTCGAGGCCATCTATCGCCGCGCCAGCGAAAAATCACAGCGACTGTTTTTCACACACTACCGCGTCTTTTTGACCGCCTCTTCAGGAACAGGTTTACAGGAAGCCGCCATCCGCAACTTTGTGGACAAAAAAGTTTTATCCTGCGTGAACGGCGCGTTTGCGGATCGCTGGTACGATGTGGCGGTGGCGAACGGCAAGGACGTGGAGAAACTGTCCGAAGAATGGGACCAGCCGATCCGTCCTGACCGTGTAGCGGACGCTGTCCGAAAGGGCGGATTCGAAGCGGTGACCATCGTCCACAACGAGACGTCCACGGGGTTGCAGAATCCCGTCAAGGAGGTCGCGGAGGCCGTTCGCGCGGTCGCGCCTGAGACGTTGATCCTCGTCGACGCGGTTTCGTCGCTCGCGGGCGCGAAGATCGAAATGGACGCGTGGGGGCTGGATATGGTCCTCACCTCCTCGCAGAAATGTCTCGCGCTCCCGCCTGGACTTGCGCTCGGCGCCGTCTCGGACCGCGCGATGAAGAAGGCCGAGAAGGTGGAAAACCGCGGCTGGTACTTTGACCTCGTCCGCATGGAAAAGCACCGCCTGAAGGATTCCTCTCCCGCCACGCCTGCCATGTCGCTCATCTTCGCGCTGGATAAGCAACTAGACCGCATCCTTGCCGAAGGGCTGGAGAATCGTTTTGCGCGTCACTCCGCGATGGCGAAGCGCGTGCAAACCTGGGCGGATGAACACGACCTGAGCGTATACGCGCCCGAAGGCTTCCGCTCGCGGACCGTCACGACTGTCAAGAACGAACGCGGCTGGGACGTCTCTGCCCTCAACAAGTTCCTGCTGGAGCGCGGGATGCGAATCGCCAACGGCTACGGCGCGTTGAAGAACATCACCTTCCGCATCGCGCACATGGGGGAGACACAGATGAGCGATGTTGATGAGTTGCTCAAGGCGATGGAGGAGTTTTTGAAGAAGTAGAGGGACGTATTCCGTATTCCGTATTGCGTGTTGCGTAACTGATTGGTTGAGGTGAAGCATGAACGCGATTTCAAGGATTACCTGCTTTGCACAGAACCAGGTCGCCCGCCTCAAATTGAGGTTGGCGGCCTGGCGCTTGTATCATGATTACAAAACTGACCCCGAATTGACCGTGTTCAACGCGCTTGAGGGGGAGGAGTTTATTGGGTATGAAGTTCAGTAAATTACGGTTCCCGCTTTTTCACCTCTAAAATCCCGTCATTGCGAGCGTTCGCTGCGAAGCAATCCCATCCTTGACCGGGAGATTGCTTCGCCAGGAAAACACCCTTCTCGCAATGACGAGGTAACGCGTGTGTAAAATTGAAAACCCGCCAACCCTCAACAATTGAACTCCAACTCGAAAAACTCACCTACGGCGGCGACGCGATGGGACGTCTCCCAGACGGCCGCGCGGTCTTTGTCCCATTCGGCCTGACGGGCGAACGCGTCCGTATCCGCTTGACGGAGGAGAAGAAGAATTTTGCGCGCGGCGAACTGATGGAGATTCTCGAGCCGTCGCCAGATAGAATCGCGCCAAAATGCAAACACTTCTACTCCCCTCTCCTTGCAGGAGAGGGGGCGGGGGTGAGGTTCTGTGGGGGATGCCACTACCAGAATCTTCCTTACGAAAAACAACTTCTCGCCAAGGCCGAAATCCTCCGCGACCAATTGATGCGGATAGGCAAGATCGAGAACCCACCCGTCTTACCGATGGTTGCATCGCCATCCGAGTGGAATTATCGCAACCACGTGCAATTCCATTTGACGGAGGATGGCAAAATCGGATTCGTGAATGCAACGGGGAATGCCGTCATTCCAATTTCAGAATGCCACTTGCCAGAAGCCAGCATCAACTCCCTCTGGCGGCACCTCCAATTCGAACCGAATATGGATATCGCACGCGTCTCCCTCCGCGCGGGCGCGGACGATGACCTCATGCTCTTGCTTGAATCCGATTCCCCTGAAACGCCCGAACTTGAAATCGAAGCCGATATTTCCGTTGTCCATCTTTTCGATGAGCATCCCGTCGTCATTGCAGGCGCTGACCATCACTTCATCCGAGTCCTCGACCGCGATTTCAAAGTGTCCGCGCTGTCGTTCTTTCAGGTCAACACCCCGATGGCCGAGAAAATGGTGGAGCATCTGCTGGCGGAGATGCCCGTGTCCGCGTCAGACACTCTGCTTGATTTGTATTGCGGCGTGGGACTGTTCAGCGCGTTCTTCGCCTCCCGCGCGGGACGGGTGATCGGGGTGGAATCGTCCGAATCCGCGTGCGAGGATTTCGCGGTCAATTTGGATGAATTCGACAATGTGGAACTCTACGAGGGCGCGGCGGAGGAGATTCTGCCGATGTTGGTAGGACAAATTGCCAATTTGTCCTACATCATCGTTGACCCTCCCCGCGCAGGGCTGGCGCCGCGCGTCGTGGACGCGATCCGGGCCCTCGGTCCGCGCGTGATCGCCTACGTCTCGTGCGACCCGTCCACGTTGGCGCGGGACGCGAAACGTCTCATTCAGGGAGGCTATCGCTTGCGACAAGTCACGCCGTTCGATCTTTTCCCCCAGACGTATCATATCGAAGCGATTTCGATTTTTGAAAAACAATAACCCCTCTC
>DYKX01000168.1 GCA_020722375.1 Anaerolinea thermophila | reverse complement strand
GGGCGGGGCTGGTTTGTTCTCCCATCAAAAAGGGAACATCCCGAGTCCAAAGTTCGGACACAAGCAGGTCACCGGTGATTTCAAGCGGAGTGGTCATGGCTCAATTCTAATTCAAAGTACACAGGTAAACATGTACACAAGTACACGCGTCACCTGTTCACCTGTCTACGTGTGTACGTGTCTGCCTGTTTACAGAACTTTCGTCACTTTCAACCCCACCCCCGCGCCTTCAATCGCGGACTGCGAACCGATGACTGTCACCGCGTTGGATTGTGCGACCTTCTCCAGCGCTTCGCCGAACGCGATGAAGTCTTCGCCGTTGGTGGAGAGCACCTGCTCGCGGATTCTCTGGCGGAACTCCTCGGTCTCGCCTGTCAGATGGCGGATCATGGACGCGTAACCTTTGGCGTCGGGCAGGCGGTACGCGTCCATGTCGCCGATGGCCGCGATGATGGCTTTGGTCAGTTCGGTGTCGCTTAAGCGGGTGTGGTCGAGTCTCTTCAGGAATGTGGGAGCGCCGTCGTAGTTTTCGAGCGTGGCGGCCAGGTTTGGGTCACGATAGGAGCAGAACGAGAATACGCCCGAGCGGTCATTGAAACCAGTAAAGCCGCCATACGCCCCACCCTGCACGCGCAATTTATCCCAGATGTACGTCATGCTCAGGTAGCCCGTCACGACGCGCACCGAACCGTCGAGCTCGCAGCCCAGGCTGTAGAGGTCCGCGCCTTTCGCCACGTAGTTGACCTGCGCGGGGATCGTCAGCCCTTCCTTTTCGGGCGCGGGCACAAATCCAAAATCGTTCGGTTTGAACGGTTTGGCGGGAAGCGCGCCGAGGAACGCGTCGAGTTGCGGCTGGACTGTTTTCCAGTTCGCGCCGTCCACGGTCGCGTTGACGGTCAACGCGTTGCGGTTGATGAGCGTCTCGCACACCGCTTCCAACTTCTTCAAAACCGATTTCCATTTGTGCTGGATATCGTCCGCCAGTTCGCGCAGGGCAAAGAGATACGCCACGCCGCCCGTCTGCTCCTCGATCCATCCCGCCTCGTTGAGTTGTGCGTTCAGGCGTGACAACGCGAATGCGTGTCCGCTCGGCACCAGCGCCGACTCCAGCCCCGATTTCTCCTCCAGCACGATCTGCTTGAGGCGTTCGCGGTTATCAAGATTGACCGTGAGCAGGACATCCTTGACGACATCCAGCAGGTCTGACGCATGACTGACCGTTGCTTTGCCGCGCACGATGAACTTCGCCACGCTTCCCTTCGACCCGCGAATGGCTACCGCATCCGTCGAAGCGTGGATTCCGCCCGTGCTTTTCCCGATCCGCTGGGACAGTTTGACATAATCTTCGGTGGCGGTGCCCATCTCGAACAGGGCGCGCGCAAAGAGGCCCGCGAGGGGAAGCAGTTCTTTCGGCAGGGCGTGCAGATCGAAAGCGAGATCGAGGTAGAGGATGCCGTTGGTAAACAGGTCGTGGTACAGCAGATCCGCCCCCTGCAGGTTGGACGTCTCAATGGGGATCGTCTTGTTCTGCTTGTCGAGGTCCGAGAGTTTGAGAACGGGCAGGGTTTCGAGCGCTTCTTTGGTGTCGGGCGTTTCCTGCTTGCGTTTGAGTTCCTGGGCGGCGGCGACCAGGTCCGCGATCTGGGAGTCGCTTAGAGTGGCGCGGAATTCGGCCAGACGGGTCTGTTCCTCCTCCGTGAGACGGCGGGCCAGTTCGGGGTCGGGTTTGAGGCGAAGCGTTGTGCGGTGGACGTTGTCCAGCAGGTGAGTCTGGATCAGGTTCTCGAAATAGCGTCCGTCGTTTTGCAGTCTGGCTTTGATGGCTTCCAGCGGCGCTTCGAAGGCCAGCAATTTGAACGGGTCGTCGTCGTAGAGCCATGTGGTGAGCGAGCGCAGCATCAGGGCGATGCCGCGCGGGAAGGAGCCAGTGTTGTTCTCGCGCAGTTGGAATTCGACCGTGTTCATCGCGGCCGCAACCATGTCGGGGTCAATGCCGTCGCGGGCGAGAGACTCGAGCGTGTCGAAGATCAGTTTCTCGATTTTCTTTGCGTGGCGGGCGCGGGCGCCCTTGAGTCCCGTGGAGAAGACCATGTTACGCAGTTCGGTCTCCATGCCGATGCCCGCCAGGTCTTCGCCAAGACCCGAGTCGAGCAGGGCCTTTTTGAGCGGCGAGGCGGGCGTGCCGATCAGGATATGGCTAAGGATGCGGAGACTGAAATTGAGGACGGGATCGGACGTGTCGGGCAGAAGCCAGTTGACGGTGAGATAGTTTTTCTTTTCGATGTCGGGATCACTGCCCGCGTCGTAGGCTTCTTCCACTTTCCTGGCGCGCTTGAACGGCTTGGCGAGCGGGATGCCTGACTTCACTTTCTTCTTTTTATACGGCTTGAGGTAACTTTCCATCAGCGCGAGCCGTTTTTCGGGATCGTCGTTGCCATAGAAGAAAATGAACGAGTTGGACGGATGGTAGTACGTTTCCCAAAAGTTCCTGAAATTCTCGTAGGTGAGATTGGGAATCTCGCGCGGATCGCCGCCCGAGTCCACGCCATAAACATGGCGCGGGAAGAGCGATTGCTGGATGGCGCGTGCAAGGTAATTGTCAGGCGAGGAGTAGGCGCCCTTCATTTCGTTGAAGACCACGCCCTTGTAGGTCAGCGGTTCGGAGGGGGCTTGAATCTCGTAATGCCATCCTTCCTGCATGAGTGTGTCTTCGTTGATGCGCGGATGCAGGACGGCGTCCATGTACACGTCGATCAGGTTGTAGAAATCTTCTGTGTTCTGGCTGGCGACGGGATAGCAGGTCTTATCGGGATAGGTGAAGGCGTTGATGAAGGTTGCCAGCGAACCTTTGAGCAATTCCACGAACGGTTCCTTGACGGGATATTTCTGCGACCCGCCCAGCACGCTGTGCTCGAGGATGTGCGCCACACCCGTCGAATCTTTTGGCGTGGTGCGGAAGTTGATGCTGAAGACTTTATTCTCGTCATCGTTGATGACCGAGAGCAGGCGCGCGCCTGTGCGTTTGTGCGAGTAAAGCCGAACGATGGCGTTCAGTTCGGGGATGGACTGTTCTTGTACGAGGGCGAAGGATTTTGACATGCGGGCTCCGTAAATTATGAATTGTGAAGGATGAATTATGAAAGATGCGAGATAGGCGATGCGGGATAGGGGATGAAGCGTTGGGTTTCAAGTTCCAGGTTTCCTGTTTATGTGTGTACCTGTCTACATTACTACCTGACTACCTGTTTACGTATTTCCTCGCGTAGGTGATTGATGGGAAGTTTCTTTCCAGACACATCTTCGTACAACCACACATCCCAGCCATTGGTCGGCGCGCCCGTCAGCGACCTGGCGATGGCGTGGATCGAGCCGACCTCGCCCTTGCATTTGAGATGTCCATTGGCAAGAACTTTCGCCTCAACGCCATTCTTTGCAAAATAAAGCGTTTGACCAATTTTGAGCAATCCACTTTCGACCAGATTCCCGAACGGGACGCGTCTCGGCTTCGGCGGGATAACAGCGAGACTTTCCTCGTCCGCGGCGGTCACTGCTTCGATGCGCCGATTCGCCGCCCGAACGTATTTCGCCTCGCGCTCGATGCCGATGAAGTGACGTCCGAGTTTCTTCGCCACCGCGCCCGTTGTCCCGCTTCCGAAAAAGGGATCGAGCACCATATCCCCAGGCTTCGTGGACGAGAGGATCACGCGGTAGAGCAGCGCTTCGGGCTTCTGCGTGGAATGCGCCTTCGCGCCGTTCGATTTGACGCGCTCCCCGCCCGTTGCCAGCGGCAAATTCCAATCGGAGCGCATTTGCAGGTCATCGTTCAGGGCTTTCATGGTTTTATGGTTGAACGTGTATTTCGCGCCCTTTTTCTTCTGCGCCCAGATCAACGTCTCGTGGGCGTTGGTGAAGCGCACGCCGCGAAAATTCGGCATGGGATTGGCCTTAATCCATACCACATCGTTCAAGATCCAGAATCCCAAATCTTGCATGATCGCGCCGACGCGGTAAATATTGTGATATGACCCGATGACCCAGAGCGTGCCCGTGTCCTTGAGCACTCGCTGACAGCCCGCCAGCCATTTGCGCGTGAACTCGTCATACTCCGCGAAACTGGCGAACTTGTCCCAGCCGTCGTCCACCGCGTCCAC
>DYKX01000167.1 GCA_020722375.1 Anaerolinea thermophila | reverse complement strand
GAATCACCATTAGAAATTAGAATCTGGCTGATGGGCACCTTCGCCCATCAGGAAGGCGAACGATGAGTTTCTGGAATGAAATATTGATCATCGCGCTGTTGATATTGGTCAATGGTGTATTGTCCATGTCCGAAGCGGCGTTGATGGCATCACGAAAAGCGCGCTTGCAACAACAGGTCAATGAAGGAGATCAGGCTTCACAGATTGCACTTGACCTATCGAAAAAGCCAAACTCTTTCCTGATTACCATTCAAATTGGGATAACGCTCATTTCCGTGCTTGCAGGAGCATTCGGCGGCGCGACACTGGCGGAATTTCTTGCCGTTGAGACTGCCAAAGTCCAGGTATTGGAACCCTATAGCGAATCTCTGGCGCTGGGGTTGGTCGTTCTTGTGATCACCATCCTGACAATCTGGCTGGGAGAACTTGTTCCAAAACGTCTTGGCCTGCATAGCCCCGAAAAGATCGCCCGCATTGTGGCCGGGCCAATGTTGTTCATGTCAAAATTGTTCTCACCATTGATAAAAGTAATCGGCTGGTCCACCGACCTCGTTCTGCATTTACTTAATATCAATGTCTCCGAGGAACAGCCCATCACCGAGGAGGAACTGCAAGTTCTGCTCGATCAGGGCACGCAGGCGGGCGTTTTCGAAGAATCGGAACAGGATATGATCGAGGGCGTCTTCAGCATCGGCGACCGGCGCGTCTATTCTTTGATGACGCCGCGCACCGAGATCGTCTGGCTGGATATCAACGACTCAGTGGAGACAATTCGCGAGAAGATCGCGTCGAGTCCATATTCGCGCTTCCCCGTCCGCGATGACTCGCTGGACAATATCGTTGGGGTCGTCCGCGCCCGCGATCTGTTGCTCACCAATCTGGCAGGCGAAAAGATCAACCTGAAGAATAATCTGCATCCCGCCATTTACATCCCCGAGTCCGCGCTGGCCTCGCAGGCGCTGGAGATGTTCAAGGGCGGCAAGGCCGAGTTGATGCTCGTGGTGGACGAGTTCGGCGCGGTGCAGGGACTCATCACCCTCAACGACATCCTGTCCGAGATCGTGGAAGGCATCGGCACGGACGAACCAGTGGCCACACAACGACAGGACGGTTCCTGGCTGTTGGACGGCATGTTATCGGTGGACGATTTCAAGGAAATCTTCAACCTGCACGACCTGCCCGAAGAGGAGGACTACGAGACGCTCGGCGGATTCGTCATGTTCTCGCTGGGGCGCATCCCGCAGCCTTCGGACAAATTCGAATGGAACGGACTGCAATTTGAAGTGATGGATATGGACGCCCGCCGCGTGGATAAGGTGCTGGTCACGACTCTGCCCGGAAAATCAGGCGCGGCGAAGGATGAGGCCTCCGCGAATTGACTGAGTGGTGAGTATTGCGTGTTTCGTATTGCGTAAAACCCGCCGACATGGAGGAACGATGACCGCTTACGTGATCGTGGATATTGACGTGAAAGACGCCGAGGGATACAAGGAATATGTCAAAGCCGCGCCTGCGACAGTGGCGCAATTCGGCGGACGCTACATCGTCCGCGGCGGCGCGAACGAAACCCTCGAAGGCGAGTGGCAGGCCAAACGTTTGGTCATTCTCGAATTCCCTTCGATGGAACGAGCCAGGGCCTGGCTCAACTCTGAGGAATACGCCCCCGCGCGCGCCCTGCGTCACAAGTACGCGCGAACGAATATGGTTTTGGTGGAAGGTTTTACGCCTTAAAACCCCCTAATTTTTCGATGGTATAATCCCGCCCGATGAGTCCAGAAACCGATAGCAAAAAAACCAAGATCTGCCCGACCTGCGGCACGCGATTAAGCGAAAATGCCACTCGCTGTCTGGTCTGCGGCACCGAGTTGACAGCCAAGGCCGCGGCGCCAGCCAAAAAAGCCGAGAAGGCCACCCTGCAGGCTGGCCGCATGCCAGAGATCACGCTCAGCCTGCCTGCGGCGCTGGGTGCGCTGGTGGTTATCCTGCTCATTGGCGCGACCGTTGTCTATTTTGCGTTGAGGACGGGGATCACCGGCGCCACCATCGTGGATCCAACCGCCACCCCCACCGCCACAAACACGGCCACGGTCACGCCGACCGCGACAGAAGTATTCACGTTCACGCCCTCGCCAACGCTGACACCCCTGCCCCCCATCGAATACACCGTTCGAGAGGGAGATACCTGCGGCGGCATCGCATTCATTTTTGGCGTCTCCACCACCAGCATCATCGTGCTGAACAACCTCGACGCAAATTGCACCATGTTGCGCATCGGACAGGTGATCAAAGTCCCCTACCCGACCCCCACCCCACCTCCGCCTCCAACCAGCACGCTCGAACCTGCAGAACAAACCAAAGTTGCCTGCCCCACCGCCAGTTACACTGTGCAAGCCAACGATACACTTTCCAGCATCGCGGCCAATTACAACGTCTCGATGGCGGACATCCGCGCTTTCAACAACCTGCCCACGGACAATGTCCTTCTCGGGCAGACAATTCTCATCCCACTCTGCAACCGTGCGCCTGACCCCAATCAGCCGACTTCCACCCCGACGCCTCCGCCTCCCTACCCCGCCCCGAACCTGCTCCTGCCCATTGACGGCGCGGCCTTCACCCTCGCGCACGACATTGTGACGCTGCAATGGGCTTCTCTCGGTGTGCTCCGCGATGGCGAGGCCTACCAGATCATCATCGAAGATGTCACCGCCGACCAGGGACGCCGCATCGTGGAATACGTGACCGATACCAGTTTCGTGATCCCCACCGACTTCCGCCCGAACGATAGTGTGGCACACGTCATGCGCTGGTGGGTCATCCCCGTCCGCCAGACAGGCTCCGACGAGCAGGGCAATCCCATCTGGACACCGGCCGGCGCGGCCAGCGAAAAACGGGTCTTCACCTGGATCGGCGTCGCAGCCCCATCCACCCCAGCCCCATAGATACACAAAAATCCCGCCAAAAGCGGGATTTTTTATTGCCACCTCTTGACTATGGTTTTGTCAGCGCCTATTTGATATTCGTCTTCGCAATGGTCGTCATCACCATTGGCGAGATGCTGGTCTCCGCCGTTGCCCAGGCGCTAATCGCTGGTTTCGCCCCCGAGCAAATGCGCGGACGGTACAACGCTGTCTTCGGGAACCTGGCCTGGGGCGTGCCGTTTGCCATCGGTCCCTGGCTGGCTTGATCGTGGACAACGTGAACCCGAACTGGCTTTGGTACGCCTGCGGCATCGTCGGGATGCTTTCTGTGATCGGCTATCTCATCCTGCACCGCATCCATCATCCCGTCGCAGAGACAGAGGCCGCGTCCGCCGAGATTCCGACCCCTGCTTAGTATTCATTCGAGACAGGGGCGTTTCGATTCGGGTAGAATCATCACAAAGGAAACCAATATGGATATTCGAGCCTACAACCAAAAAGCATGGGACGCCGAAGTGGATGGCGGCAACCCGTGGACAGTTCCCGTCAGCGCGGACGTAATCGCTTCCGCGCGACGGGGAAACTGGTCTGTGTTACTGACAGAACAAAAGCCCGTCCCGCGCGACTGGTTCCCACCCATGCAGGGACTCGACCTGCTCGCCCTCGCCTGCGGCGGCGGACAGCAATCCCCCATCTTTGCCGCGGCGGGAGCGAACGTCACCGTGCTGGACAATTCGCCGCGTCAATTGGATCGCGACCGCGAAGTAGCCGAACGCGAGGGCTTGAAATTGACACTCATCCATGGCGATATGCGCGATCTTTCCATGTTCGAGGATGAAACCTTCGATTTCATTTTCCACCCCGTCTCCAATCTTTTCATCCACGAGATTCGACCTGTCTGGCGAGAGGCCTTCCGCGTCCTCCGTCACGGCGGGACAATGCTGGCTGGCTTCATGAATCCCGCGTTCTACCTCTTCGACATCGACAAGGCCGATCAGGGCGTGCTGGAAGTCGCACACAAACTTCCCTACGCCGACTCGGAGCATCCCGACATCATGCAGAAGTTGATGGAGAAAAACCTTCCGCTGGAACACAGCCACTCGCTCAGCGACCAACTCGGAGGTCAGATGGAGGCGGGGTTCCATCTCATCGGTCTGTATGAAGACCATCACAAGGGCTTCGTCATCGGCGATTGGATGCCCACATACATCGCAACACGCGCACGCAAGCCATAAAAGATCGGTAGTGGTTCAAAGTAAGTGACGATCCTCAACGCGAATTTCGCAAATGTGCG
>DYKX01000027.1 GCA_020722375.1 Anaerolinea thermophila | reverse complement strand
GCTGGCAGTCGTTTTGGTATGCGAAGGAGTCTTGCCCGTCCGCCCTGCCGCTAACAATTCGGGCTCAGGCTTTTGCCGTCCCAGATTAGGTTCCGCGGGGGAAATCAGGGACATTTTGCCTCCAAATTTTCCCCATTGTAAGGCCTTCTTTCTGGTATAATTTGCGCCCGTGACTGGTCCTGCCCTACGGTCTGCCCGAATGGCGGGCTGTGGACATGGAGACCTGCTCAGCGCGGGTGAAATTCCCGCCATAATCTACAGAAAGGAAGCAAACGTCATGCCGCTCGATAAGGAAGTGAAAACCAAGGCGATCGAAGATTTTCATCGCCACGCGACGGACACGGGCTCGCCCGAAGTCCAGATCGCGCTCCTGACCAACCGCATCAATCAGTTGACCGAGCACCTGCGCGCGAACAAGCACGATGAGTCTTGCCGCCGCGGCCTGCTCAAACTGGTCGGCCAGCGCCGCAGAATGCTGGCCTACCTGCGCAAGACGGGGTACCCGCGTTACCTGGAAGTCACAGAACGCCTGAACCTCCGCCGCAAGTAAGTCGAAGTAAGACCCTAAAGGTCTACGACCTTTAGGGTCTTTGTTAACCGCCGCTCGTCAGGAATTGAATAGTGTTGGCAAACCGCTTCCCCTAAAAGGGACTTTGCTCCCTAAAGGGGACTTTGCCGCCGCTCTTCAGTCCCTGACACAAAGGCGGATTTGTAGCGCAAAATGGCATTTCCCTGGCACTTGCACGCCAGGGCAAGTGTGCGCAACATACAGGAGTAAAAATGAAACCTGAAGCCAAACGTTATACAGCGACCGTTGGGTCGCGCACCGTCACATTCGAGACGGGCAAACTGGCCGCGCAAGCAGGCGGGGCCGTAACCATCGCGCTCAATGACACCATCGTCTTTGCGGCCGCCACCATGGGCGGCGTGCGTGAAGGCATTGATTTTTTCCCGCTCTCGGTGGAATATGAAGAACGGCTCTACGCGGGCGGAAAGATTCCCGGTTCCTTCTTTCGACGGGAGGGGCGTCCGGGCACCGAGGCGATTCTCACCGCCCGCCTCACCGACCGTCCCCTGCGCCCGCTCTTCCAACACGGGATGCGGAACGAAGTGCAGGTGATGATGTTCTCGCTTTCCTCCGATGGCGAAAACCCGCTGGATGTGCTGGCAATCAACGCCGCCTCCGCCGCCATCATGATCTCGGACATCCCCTGGGGCGGACCCGTGGGCGCCGTCCGCGTGGGACGCGTGGACGGTGAGTTCATCGTCAACCCGACCTTCAAGGAAATGGACGCGTCCGACCTGGACCTTCGGCTGGCTGGCACCAAAGACGCCATCCTCATGGTCGAGTGCGGTGCGAACGAAGTTCCCGAAGATGTGATGGCCGCCGCGCTGGATTTCGGTCACCAGGCCATCCAGCCGCTGATCGAAGCCCAACTCAAGATGGCCGCCGAAGTGGGCAAACCGAAGCGCGAGGCAACTTTTGTCCTCGCGGCTGAAGAATTGAACCAGAAAGTTTTCGAGCGCGTCAACGCGCCGATGAACGAACTGCTCGACAAACCGTTGAAAAAAACTGAATTTTACAGCGGCATGGATGAATTGCTCCAGAAACTCATCGCAGAAATGTGTGTGGAAGGCGACGCAACCGCTCCCGCCAGGAAGGACGTGGAAGCCGCCTTTGGCGAAGCCGAGCACAAGATCGTCCGCGAACGCATCCTGAGTATGGGCAAGCGTCCCGATGGACGCGGCCCGACGGACATCCGCCCGATCTGGTGCGAGGTGGGACTCTCCCCGCGCGCGCATGGGTCTGGCATCTTCACCCGCGGTGAGACACAAGTACTGTCCCTCGCCACGCTCGGCACGTTGGGCGAGGCGCAGGAACTGGATAACCTCGGTCCCATCGATACCAAGCGCTACATGCACCACTACAACTTCCCGCCGTTCAGCACAGGCGAGGTGAAGCCTCTTCGTGGCCAAAGCCGCCGCGAGGTCGGGCATGGAGCGTTGGCAGAGCGCGCCCTCGAGCCGGTCATTCCCGCGGAAGAGACGTTCCCATACACCCTGCGCGTCGTCTCGGAAGTCCTCGCCTCGAACGGATCGTCCTCGATGGCATCCGTCTGCGGCTCGACCCTGGCGTTGATGGACGCGGGCGTGCCGATCAAGGCTCCTGTGGCGGGTGTGGCGATGGGACTCATCACCGATGAGTCTGGCCGCTACAAAATTCTGACTGACATCCAGGGCACTGAAGATCACTTCGGCGACATGGATTTCAAAGTGGCTGGAACCGCGAAGGGCATCACCGCCCTGCAAATGGACATCAAGATCACTGGCCTGAGCCCGCAGATGATGAAAGAGGCGCTCGAACAGGCGCGCGTGGCACGTCTCTCGATCATGGATAAAATGCTGGAAGTCATTGACCGGCCGCGCACAGAACTGAAACCGCACGCGCCGCGCATCATCACTGTGAAGATCCCCGTCGAAAAGATCGGCGCGCTGATCGGTCCGGGCGGCAAGAACATCCGCGCCCTGCAGGATGAGACGGGCACCAAGATCGACGTGCAGGAGGACGGCACGGTTTACATTGCATCCACCGAGGGCATCGGCGCCAAGGAAGCCGAAGAGCGCGTCAAATCGCTGGGCGAGGAGGCGGTCATCGGCAACATCTACACGGGCAAGGTGGTCCGCATCGCGGACTTCGGCGCCTTCGTGGAGATTCTCCCCGGCGTGGACGGCCTCGTCCACATTTCGCAACTCGACAGCGAACGCGTCAACAAAGTGGAAGACGTGGTCGGCATGGGCGATGAGATCACCGTGATGGTGACGAACATTGACCCGCAAGGCAAGATCCGTCTCTCCCGTCAGGCCGTGCTCGAAGGCTGGACCGCCGAGGAAGCACGCGAAAAGGATAGCGGTGGAGGCGGTTCGCGTGGGCCGCGTCCTGGCAGTGACCGAGGCGGGCGCGGCGACGGTGACCGTCGCGGACGCGGCGGCGACCGCGGCGGGCGTGGCGGTGGCCGCGACCGTCGGTAATCGGAAAACCAACAGACAAGCGGACGGAGGCGCCTCCGTCCGCTTTTTTTGTGTTAAACTTCGCATCCCATGATTTTCAAACTCCAATCCCTCTACCGCGAATATCCGCGGCAATACTGGCTGATGATCGCGGGCCTGGTGCTCGCCACCGCGGGCGGGAGCATGATCTGGCCGTTCATACTGATCTACGCCAGTGGGAAACTGAACCTGCCGCTCGGCACTGTGGCGGCGCTAATCTCCATCAACGCGGGAACAGGATTGTTCTCGTCCATCATCGCGGGGACGCTTGCCGACAAGATCGGCCGCAAGGTGGTGATGAACATCAGCCTGACGATGACGGGTATCGCCTACCTGCTCCTGATGCACGCCGAGACGTATGCGCAATTCGCCGCACTGATGGTGATGATCGGCTTGTCGAACCCACTGTATCAGGTGGGCGCAGACGCCATGCTGGCCGACCTCATCCCATCTGAAAAGCGCACCGACGCGTACGCCATCAACCGCATCGCCAACAACGCCGCGTTTGCCCTCGGCCCCGCCGTCGGCGGATTCCTCGCGACGCGTTCCTACAACCTCGCCTTTTACGCCGCCTCCACGGGGTTTCTCGCCTATTCCATCCTGCTCTTCTTCCTTGCGCACGAAACGCTGGAAAAATCCGCGCATGCGATCAAAGAGACAAACGCCCCCCGCGGCGGTTATCTCACCGTCCTGCACGACGGAAAGTACATGTCCTTTGTGGCGCTCATCGGCCTCGGCCTGATCGCGCCCACCATGCTGTGGATCCTGATGCCCGTCTACGCCAAGACCAACTTCGGGGTGCCCGAGGCGCTCTACGGCTGGATCCCCACCACGAACGCGGTCATGTGCGTCTTCGTACAATATTTCGTCACGCGCATCACGCGCAATCACCGCACACTCTCCGTTGTGGCAAGCGGCATGTTGATCTACGCGCTGGGCGCGGGGTCGGTGGCGTTGATGACGGGCTTCTGGGGATTCTGGCTGAGCATGGTCATCCTGACCTTCGGCGAACTGACGCTCGTCCCCACCTCCAGCAAATACGTGGCCGACCGCGCCCCCGCGAACCTGCGCGGACGCTATATGTCCGTCTATTGGATCGGCTGGGGACTGGCTCGGACGGCCGCGCCGCTGGTGGGCGGATTCCTGAACGACGCCATCGCTCCACGCGCCATTTGGCTGGGCGCGTTGACCCTCGGCCTGGTCAGCGCCTTTGGGCTGTTCCTGCTGGCACGCAGGGAGAATGCCGCGCTACTTTCGCGACTGCGCCCCCTCCCTGCGGAGGAATTCGAGCAGGAATGAGCGTCCCCAGCAAGATCCTCGACCAGGCTTACGCCCCCTACGAAGAGTGGGACCCCAATCAACGCATTGACCGCGTCGGGCGCCTGAAGCAGGAATTCCCATCCCTCACCGATGCGGAAATCTCGTCTGTCGTCGAGGAGATGAAACGCGTCTCCGCGCCACTGTCTGGGAAATTGCCCAGATGGGCGGAGAGGCGAAAATGCCGAGGAGCGAAGTTGTGATATTCCTAAGCCAACCCTTAATTAATTCTTACGCACTTCATACCTGGGGGTGGTATCCTGAGCATAAAGAGGCAAAAATGCTCAGTTGGCAGGCACGCACACTCAAATCATTGCTCTCGGCCCGACGCTTTCTCTCTCCCAAAGTAGACACACAGGATGTGGAAAGCGGACGCGTCCACCTGGAAATGGCTGGCGAAATCCTGCGCCCGATCATCCACATTGACCATATCGGTGTATTGGCAAATGGCGTTCCCGGTGAATGGGTCATCCCAGCGGGCGCGGGAAGAGAACGCGTCATCCTGTACCTGCATGGGGGCGCGTACAACGCAGGCTCCACCCGCTCTCACCGCGCTTTGGCCGCCAACATCGCCTATGCCGCCCGCGCCCGTGCCCTGACGATTGATTACCGCCTCGCGCCCGAACATCCCTACCCCGCCGCGCTCGTGGACGCCTTCTCGGCCTACAAATGGCTGCTGGAGTTGGGCATCCGTCCCGAGCAGATCACCGTCACAGGCGACTCGGCGGGCGGCGGCTTGACCATCGCCCTGCTGGTGGCTCTCCGCGAGCGCCGCGTCCCGATGCCCGCCGCGGCGGTCGTCCTTTCCCCGTGGACCGACCTTTCCGCCGGCGGCGAATCCTGGCAGAATAACGCGGCGGCAGACTACCTGATCCACGGTTCCAAACTGAAGGAAGCCGCCCGCCTGTACCTGAAGGATGCCAGCCCACAGGCGCCGCTCGCGTCTCCCGTCTACGCCAATCTCGAGGGGTTGCCTCCCCTGCTCATCCAGGTCGGCTCCGAGGAGGTTCTGCTGTCCGATTCGCAGCGGCTGGCGGAAAACGCCCGTCTCTCCGGCGTGGATGTCAAACTGGAAGTCTGGGAAGGGATGCAACACGTCTGGCATTTCGCGGCCAGTTTCGTCCCCGAGGCGCGGCAGGCCATCGAAAAGATTGGGGAATTTATCCATGAGCATTCGGGCATGAAACAAACGGAAAATCTTGCAACTTCAATCTGAAATCCACCAAAATTAATATTGGCCGCCTCTTTCTTTGAGAGGCGGCCAAAAATTTGGGAGTATCTAACCTCGAGGGCTTGCCAGGAGATTTCACCACGGAGCGCACAGAGATCACGGAGAAAATCTCATTGAAAAATCTCTGTGGACTCCGTGTTCTCTGTGGTGAGAAATTCCACAGCCCATTCTTTTAGGCACTCTTAAAAATTTTTACATCCGTGGTATCTGTGGCGAAAAGCTACGGTAAAGAATACTCTCCAAACGGGGCTTCACCCCCGCCCACTCCGAATCCAAAATGGAATAGAACACCGAATGGCGAATTGTGCCATCAGGTAAGATCATATGATTGCGCAGCACCCCCTCCTTCACGCCACCGATTCGCTCGATGGCTTTCTGCGAACGGATATTCCGCGAATCTGTCTTGAGTTGCACGCGGATCGCGCCCAGCGTCTCGAAGGCATGTTTCAGCAAAAGATATTTGCATTCGGTGTTGACCGCAGTGCGCTGGAATTCGAGTCCGTACCACGTGCCGCCGATTTCCAGTCCGCGGTCTTTGGGCATCACATTCAAATAGCGCGTCGCGCCCGCCACGCGTCCGCTGGAAAGTTGAATGACGACAAAGGGGACATCGCCTTTGCGAGAGAGAATATCCAGCGCCCAATTACGCATATCGGCTTCGGTCTTCATATCGCCGTACAACATGAAATGCCAGAAATCCTGTCCCACGCCGATCTCAGCCAGCGCAGGGATGTGGGCTTCGCTCATCGGCTCCAGGCGGACGAATTTTCCAGTGAGGGTAATGGGGGTGACAATCAATGTTGGCTCCTTGCGAGATATGATCTACGTGTTGCGTGTTGCGTATTCCGTGTGTACCTGTTTACCTGTGTACGTGTGTACATGTGTACTTTACCCCCGCAACCATTCGCTCTCAGCCTTATCTTGCGAAGGCAGGTACGGTATCTGCGGCCCATCCACGCCCAGCAACTCGGCAAGCGCGGCACGCATGGCAATGCGGTCATCCCACAAAAATTCCGTCCTGCCAAAACACATGGACTGCTCGTGTCCCTTCCCACAGGCGAGGACAATATCCCCGGGCCGCGCCATCCTGACCGCGAGTCGGATGGCTTCGCCGCGGTCCGCGACGCGCCAGAACGTCTCGCCCTCGCGTCCACCCCTGGACCTCGCGCCGGCCGCCATTTCCTCGAGAATCCCCTCCAGCGATTCGGTGCGCGGGTCCTCCGCCGTCAGCACAGACAAGTCCGCGAGTTCCGCAGAAACTTCGGCCATCATACGGCGCTTGTCTTTGTCTCGTAATCCCGCTGAACCAAAGGTGACGATTATTCTGGGATGCTCCCCTTTATCATTAGGAGTTAGGAGATAGGAATTAGGAAGCATGGCACGCGCGGCTTCGAGGGTAACTTTGAGGGCGTTTGGGGTATGGGCAAAGTCTACGATGGCGGTGAAGGGCTGGCCCAGGTCGATGCGCTCCATGCGCCCGGGGATGCCGTCCAGCGAAGCGATACCGTCCGCCGCGACTGTGGGGTCGATGCCTAGACCGTAGACCGCGGCCGTCAGCGCGGCGAGACAATTCGAGACATTGTACGCGCCGACCAGTTTGCTGGTCACATCCACGCGAAAATCCTTCGAGGCGGCGATGAAGTGAATTCCAGATGGCGAGTATTGGATATTCTCCGCACGCACATCGGCGTCCGCCTGCAAACCATAATTTAGTTTTTTGGTTTTAGCAAAGTCATTCAGAAAATCAAAAGACAGATCATCGCGGTTAATGACAGCCAGTCGCGGATTGCCCTGCGGCTTCGGCAGGGTCCTTTCCAAACTCTCGAAGAGACGCGCTTTAGCGGCGCGGTAATTCTCGTAACTTCCGTGTTCGTCGAGATGTTCGTGCGTGATGTTGGTCACCACGCCGATATCGAACTCGGAGGCATCCACGCGGTGCTGGGCCCAGCCGTGCGAGGTGGTTTCGAGCACCACATGCGTCAGTCCCGCGTCCACCATTTTGGCGAGGTAACGCTGGACGTCATGTGCGTCGGGCGTAGTAACGTGGAATCCCGTATCCAGCACCTCGTCCCCGATGACAGCGTTGACCGTGGAGACCATTCCCGCTTTCAGCCCTGCCGTCCGCAGGATTTGGTAGAGCAGGTTGGTCGTGGTGGTCTTGCCATCCGTGCCTGTGACGCCAATCACCGTCAGATGGCGACCGGGCCAATCGTAGAACGCGGCCGCCAGCCAGGTCAGGGCTTGACGCGAGTCGTCGAGGCGGAGGTAGGTCAAATTGCCAATTTGACTCAGATCCCGCAATTTGGCAATTTGCGCCATATCCCGTTCTCCCACCACCGCAGCGGCGCCGTTGGCAATCGCCTTGTCAATGTAATCGTGGCCGTCCGCAGTCCCACCCTTCATTGCCACGAAGAGGTTGCCAGGCTTGACGACGCGGCTATCAATGGCAATGCCTGTGATAGGCACATCAGGAATTTCGGCAGGATGCGGGAGGGGAAAATCAACGAAGAGTTGTGCGAGGGTTTTTGTCATGTCAAACGTCACCCGCTTTGCCTGATCCTGAATCTCCTGCGCTTCTTTCTCGATCTCAAGCACCCGCCGAATCCGATTCTCACTCATACGAAAGCCTCGTCATTCCAAGGGTGAAGTTGCTGGACAACAGGCGCAATTGTAAAGGAAAAATTCCAGATGATCATGGTCAACTTTAGCGTGTGACGGGGTTCTTCAGAGTCGGATTTCACGATTGCCGCAGGCGATTACGACAGACACATCATGCCGCCGAGATATTCGAATCCATCGGCAATTTCAACGGCTGACTCTCGTCCACGTACTCGCACCATGCTTCGTATTGCGGCAGTCTGCCGCGGATGGCGTCGTGATACACCTTTTGAATCTGGCGGGTGACGGGGCCCGTCGCGCCGCCGCCGATGACGCGGAAGTCAATCTCGCGCAAGCCGATCACCTCGGCGGCAGTGCCGCACACAAAGACCTCGTCAGCATTGTAGAGTTGATCGCGTGAGACAGGCTGTTCGATGACGCGATATCCCAGGTCCTTGGCAATGGTATGGACAACATGCCGCGTCACGCCTTCCAGCACGGGCTCGACTGACGGGGTGACAATCTTGCCGCGGCGGACAATAAAGAGATTCTCGCCCGTGCATTCGGCCACATAACCCTGTGGATCGAGCATGATAGCCTCCTCGAAGCCGAGGCGCACCGACTCGGTCTTGGCCAGGAAACTGTTGGCATAGTTGCCAGAGACCTTCGCCTTGGTCATCATCACGTTGGGATGATGCCGCGTGAACGACGAGATGTTGGCGCGGATGCCCCTGGCAAGCGCCTCTTCGCCGAGGTAGTTTTTCCATTCCCACACGGCGATTGCCAGCGACGGCCTGCCGCCGTCCACGTTCAGGTTCCAGCCTCCGCCGTCCAGGTAGAGAAGCGGGCGGATGTAGCAGTCGGCGAAACCGTTGGCCTTCACGGTCTGCTTGACCGCCTTCACCACGTCATCCATCGTCCACGGCAGTTCACGAAAGCCGAAGACCCGCGCCGAGTCGAGCAAACGCTCGGCGTGATCGGTCAGGCGGAAGACCGCGGCGCCTTTGTCCGTGTTGTAGGAGCGGATGCCCTCGAACACCGCCGCGCCGTAGTGCAGGGCAGGCGTGAGAATGTGAATGGTCGCCTTTTCGAAAGGAATGAGTTCGCCATTCAGCCAGATAAATTGGGATTCCATTGCCATTGTTTCATCTCCTTGGTCTTGGATAAGTCAACGTCAGTTCGGGATAAGCGTCCCGAAGGCCGCGTTCTGCTCTTGAAGCCACTCGACAAATCCTTCGGAACGGTTCAAAGAGTCACGACGGGATAATAAAAAAAAACCGCCCCGGTGTGGTCGGAGCGGCTCTCTTTTACCTTCGAGTAATATACGGCTACTTCCTTACCTTCAACTCCATCGTCGTCATCCGAACCACAAACAGGCCCTTGATCACAAGGACCGAAATAAGGATGATGATAAGGGAGAGAGGTGAAATCAAAACGTTCATTTCCAAGTATTGCACCTGATTATAGACAGATTCGAAAATCCGTCAAGGACATTTCAGCAAACAGCCCGCGCTCGAATCAGAGGGGGAATCAAAAAGGGCCCGGCACTCGTCCCTGCCGAGGCCCTCTCGACACAGCAAAGAATTATTTCAGCGACTGGCGAAGCCCATCGAGTTTGCCCGCCACGGAACCATCGAGGATCTTGTCGCCGACCTTGATGACGAGGCCGCCGAGGATGGACGGGTCGACGCGGAAGGTGACGGCTTGCGCGCCAGCCTTGGCGAGAACATCCTTCTTGACCGTGGCCTGTTCTTCCTGCGAGAGCGGGAGCGCGCTGGTGACTTCGGCGGAATCGCCCTTGAAATTCGCATCGTCGAGAACAACAACCTTGCCGCTCTTGATGCCCGAGAAGAACTCGTTGATGAGGGCGTGCTGGCGTTTCTCGTCCAGCGCTTCGCCGACCAGTTTCTGGGCCGCGGCGATGGAGAGGGCCGCCACCTGCCCGCGCAGGTCGCCGAGGATGCGGTTGCGCTCGCCTTCGACCTCGGCCAGCGCGGCATCGCGCGCTTTGGCGGCTTCGGCTTCGGCGGCGGTTTTCACGTCCCTGGCGGCGACGGAAGCGCGGTCGGTGGCCTCACGGACAACCTTGCCCGCTTCAGCCTGCGCCTCGGCCAGAACTTTGGCAGCTTCTTTTTCCGCGTTGGCGCGCGCTTCGGCGGCCACGCGGGCGTCTTCGAGACCCTGTGCGATGGTTTGGCGGCGCTTCTCGAGGAGTCCCATGATGGGACCGACGATCCATTTGGCGATCACCACGTAGGCAATGATCAGGTTGACAATTTGGATTAGCAGGAATCCGGGGTTAATACCCAATGCTTCCACAATAGCCTCCTTTTACTACACAACAGGCACGGGAATGGCGAAGAGGATGAGCAGGGCAACCACCAAACAATAAATGGCGACCGCTTCGGCGAAGGCAATGCCGAGGATCATGTTGGTCTGAACCGTACCGGTGGCATCGGGATTGCGTCCCATCGCCTGTACCGCGCCGCTGGCAACGATACCGATGCCCGCGCCCGCGCCAATCGCGCCGATCATGGCCAAACCAGCCCCAATCAACTTGCCAAGAATATAAGCTGCAGAAATTTCCATCAGAACCTCCGTTAGGTTTCGGGCGGGGGAACCGCCTCTAGTAATAGGTGTTTTCCCGGGCTTCCGCCCGAAATTTACGCGTGTGCTTCGTCGTGATGTTCGCCGCCGTGACCCTGGGTGGCCTGCGACATGAACGTGATCGCCAGCAAGCCGAACACAAAAGCCTGGATGGCGCCGACGAAGAACTCAAGCAGATAGAAAATGGACTGTGCGAACACCGGCACAAGCGAGCCGATAACGAACAGCAGAACCGAGCCTGCGAAGATATTTCCGAAAAGACGGAAGGCAAACGAAAGTACCTTCGAGAATTCGGAGACGATCTCCAGAATGCCCACACCAAAGTCAATGACCCCGAAAATGGGTTTGGAGAACATGGTCTTGGTGTTCCAGAACTTGGTGAAGTACGCCATCCCTTGCGAACGGATGCCGAAGACCTGGATCATGATCACGGCCACAATGGCAATCGCAAGCGTGAAGTTCAAGTCGCTGGAAACGACGCGCAGGAAGGGAACGAACGCGACATCACCATGTTCGCCGCCTTCGGGCTTGAAGATCCCGGTCACAGGTCCAACAGGCTTGGCGACATATTCAAGGTGTTCGCCGTGAGGCTCGATCAGGCCGATCGTTTCCACACCGGGCAAGAGTTCCATCCAGTTGGCGACCAGCACGAGCAACATGATGCTGACAAACCACGGGAAGATGGACTTGGCCCACTTGCCCATCGTCCCTTCGGACATGCCATAGAGCAGATCCACCAGGGCCTCCACGGCATTCGCCATGCCAGAGAGAACCTGTTTGCCGCTGGCGACCGCCCGCTTGACGCCGAAGGCGATGAGCAGAACGATGATGTCCACAAAGAACAGGGCGATCAATGTGTTGGTAATTGGGAAATTGCCAACATGGAACACCGTCTCAGCCGGGAGAAACACAGCCGGCATGATGTAGGGGACCTTTGCCACAAAGAAAAGGTAAACGCCGACCACAATCGCAGCCAGCACCACCCAGCGGCCCCACACTTTTTGTTTCTTTTTCTCAGCCACTAGCACTATCCTCCTTCGGAAGGAATTTCGGAGTTGGATTTTGTTTCAGCCTTCAATCGCTTTGTCGCCGCGCGGACAATCGCCAGAAGTACAAGGATGGAGACCGGCATCGCGACCACAATGAAGATGATGGTAAATAACGGACTGGTAACAAACATGCGGTCGAGCCACAATCCCAGAAACAGAAAACCGATGATGATCACCGGAGTTATGCAGCCAACCTGGACGACGACCGTCGTCAGTGTGGTGTTGAACACCTTGTTGGGTTGTGGAGGAATGGCAGACATGTTTGCGGATTATATCACAAGGATTTTTTCCAGAAACCCGTTTTTCTGGAGAAAAACGGGTTTCTGAATTGATAACTAGAACAGGCTCAACGCGCCCGCGGCGGAAAGATTGAACCACGGTGCGAAGACCGTACCGATCAGGACGACACCCAGCGCGAGCACCATCAACGCGATGGCAGAGGGACGCGTGATCGGCAGGGCTACATTCTCGGTCGCTTCATCGCGGTACAGGTAGACGTGTTTCAACACGATCAGGTAGTAGTACACGCCCACGATGGAGTTCAGGATGCCAACCACTGCCAGCCAGATGAGGTCAACCTTGACCGCCGCCGCAAACACCAGGACCTTCGCGATGAATCCGCCGAACGGAGGCATGCCCGCCAGGGACAGGAATCCGATCAGCATGGCGAAGGCCAGCCACGGATGTCGGCGGCTGAGACCGTTGTAGGAGGCAATTTCGTCCGAGCCGACGACGCGTCCGTAGGCGGTCACAATGCCGAAGGCCAGCAGGTTGGTGATGATGTAAGCCACGAGGTAGAAGACCACGCTCGACACGCCTAATTCCGAGAGCAATGCAACGTTGCTGTAAATTGCGGCGACGCCGACCATGATGTATCCCGCGTGGGCAATGGACGAGTACGCCAACATGCGTTTGATGTTCTTCTGCGCCAGCGCCAGCAGGTTGCCGAGAGTCATCGTGATCGCGGACAGGATGGCGAAGATGAACGACCACATCTGCGCATCCAGCGGGAAGGCGACCATGAACAAGCGGAGCAGGACGGCAAACCCCGCGGCCTTCGAGACCGTGGACAGGAAACCCGTTACGGGAGTGGGCGCGCCCTCGTACACGTCAGGCGCCCAGAAGTGGAACGGAACCACCGAGACCTTGAAGCCGAGTCCCACGATGAGGAGGAAGACCACCCCGATGAAGAGTCCCTTCGGGAGGGAGGCGAGCGCGTAGATGTCGGTTGTGCCCGTGAAGCCGTAGAGCAGGGAGAAGCCGTAGAGCATCACGGTGGAGGTCAGCGCGCCGAAGAGCAGGTACTTGAAGCCCGCTTCGGTGGATTTGTCGTCCGAGCGGAGGAAACCAGCCAGAACGTAGAGCGGAATCGAAGTGGTTTCGATCGCCAGGTAGAGCATGACGAGGTTGGCGGAAGCCGCCATCAGGTTCATGCCGAGAAGCGAGGCGAGGAGCAAAACGTAGGCTTCGCCGCGTCGGTTGATCTTGTCCAAATCCATCAGGAAGAGGGCCGTCGCCGCGCCGCCGACGAGGAAGGCCATCTTGAAGAAGAAGCCCAATCCGTCGAAGCGGAGCATCCCGCCGAGGACGGTGACGGGTTGGTCGGGGCGTCCGAATAACAGCGACACGACCACAGTCAGGAGCAGACCGCCCGCCGTCAGCCAGCCGAGGCCGCGTCGGTCTTCGGCCTTCCAGAACGGTTCGAGGATTAGGATGGTGATCCCTATGGCGAGGATGAAAATCTCAGGGAGAATGGAGATGAGGTTCACTTATGCACCTCCCAGTGTCAACAGATCCAGAATATGCTGTACGCCCGTGGATACCATTGGCACCATGATGGATGGAAACATACCGATGCCGATCATCAAGAGACACAGGGTCACGATGGCGATCTTATCGAGGGCGGTCAGCGGGCTGAAATGGCCCTGGAATTTTTCGGGCATGTCGCCGAAGAAGACCATGCGGATGTTGCGCATGATGTAGGCCGCGGTGATGACGATGGAAATGCTGGCGATGACCGCCACCAGCCATTGCGCGTTCCACACGCCCATGAAAATGGGGAACTCGGCGATGAAGCCCGAGAAGCCCGGCATGCCCATCGAGACCAGGCCGCCGACGATGAAGCCAACAGCGGCGAAAGGCATCACTTTGCTGACGCCGCCCAGTTCGGGTATCTCGCGGGTGTGAGCGCGGTCATAGACCATGCCTGTGATGGCGAAGAAGAGAGCCGTCATCACGCCGTGCGAGAACATCTGCACGCCCGCGCCGAGCAGACCGTTGTAATTGAGCGTGGAAATGCCGAGCATCACCAGTCCCATGTGCGAGACGGAGGAGAAACCGATCATGTATTTCAGGTCGGTCTGGACGAAGGCAATGTACGCGCCGTAGACGACCGCGACGCCCGCGCAGAGCATGATCACCCACGACCAGTATTTGGCACCTTCAGGCAGGAGCATCACGCCGACGCGCAGGGCCGCGAAAGCGCCCAGTTTCATCAGCACGCCCGCGTGGAACATGGAGACGGCAGTCGGCGCCGCGACGTGGCCGTCTGGCGACCAGTTGTGGAAGGGCCAGATGCCGCCGAGGACCGCGAAGCCAAAGAAGACAGGCAGGAACCAGGCGATCTGAAATTCAGCAGGGAAGTTGGCCTGTTCGATCAGACGCATATCGAAGGAACCGAAGCCCGCCTTGTAGTACATGGCCAGCGCGCCGACGAGGGCGACCACGGAACCGACGAACAGGTAGAGCGTCAGTTTCATGGCCGCGTATTCGCGGGTCTTGACCCAGCCCCAGATGACGATGAGCAGGTACATCGGGAAGACGGCGATCTCGTAGAAGAAGAACAACATGAACAGGTCGAGCGAGGCGAAAACGCCGAACACGCCCGAGGCCAGGATGAACAGGAAGGCGAAGAATTCGCGCGGGCGGTCTTGAATCCCTGTCGGCGCGTGTTTGTCATCAATGCCCCAGGAGATGAGCACGCCCGTGAACATGACGATGCCCGTCAACAGGACGAGCGGCGCGCTGATGCCATCCACGCCGAAGATGAGTTTCATCCCCAGCGCGGGGAGCCAGTTGTATTCTTCGACAAACTGGTAACCCGTCATCCCATTGACCAGGTATTGCACGTAGACCCAGATCGAAAGGAGGAGGGCAAAGGTGGCCGCGGCCAGCGCGAGCGTGCGGGTTTCGTTCCGCTTTTCGGCGGGCATGAGCAGAATCAGCACCGCCGCCACCATGGGAGTAAAAACAATTACACTGAGAACTGGAAAGTTCATAATCACCTCGGGGTACGTAGACACGTACACACGTAGACAGGTACACAGGTAGACACGTGATACACCTGTGTACTTGTGTACGTGTCTACTTGTTTACGTCTTGACTAAAACAACATCACCATTGCTTTGTTGATGACATCCAAAATCCACGCGGGGTAGATACCGATGACGAGAATGAGCGCCATCAGCGGAGCCATGACGAGAATCTCACGCGTGTTGATCTCGGTCAGTTTGTGTTCGCCATGTGCCCAATGCTCGTTGAGAGGTCCGTGCAGGACGTTCTTGATTCCCTTCAGGATGTACGCGCCCGTGAAGAGCAGGCCGAGCATGGCAACCGCGGTGTAGACCGTCAAAATCGGCCAGGAGCCTCGCACCACCAGGAACTCAGAAATGAAGCCGTTGAGTCCGGGCAGGCCGAGGGATGCCATCGAAGTGAAGATCAGGATGCCGCCGTAGATCGGGACGAGCGGGAAGAGTCCGCCAAACTTACTGAGGTCGCGGGTGTGCGTCCGCTCGTAGATGACGCCGACGAGGAAGAACATGCCCGCCGCGGAGAGTCCGTGATTGAACATCTGGAGCACCGCACCGTTCAAGGCAATGGTCGCATCCAGCGTGCCAGACGCCTTGGCGGCCGCGGCGATACCGAGCAGGACGAAGCCCATGTGATTCACCGAGGAGTACGCCACCAGCCGCTTGAAATCGGTCTGACCGTACGAGGCGAACGCGCCGAAGACAATCGCGGCGACGGCAAGGAAGGCCAGCGCGCCCGCGTAATGTTGCGCCTGTTCAGGATACAGCGGCAGGACGAGCCGCAGGAAACCGTACGCGCCGAGTTTCAGCAGAACGCCCGCCAGGATCATCGAGCCAGCGGTCGGGGCTTCGGTGTGCGCGTCGGGAAGCCAGGTGTGGAACGGCCAGACGGGGACTTTGATGGCGAAGGCAATCACGAACGCCCAGAATGCCACGGTCTTGATCGCTCCAAAGGTGATGGCGGTTTCGCCAAAAGTGGTTTCTGGGGTAATCAAGTTCCACTGCGCCACGATGGTTTGCAGATCGAAGTTCTTGAATAACACGCCCAGCAACTGGATGCCGAGCAGAAGTCCGAGCGAACCTCCCATCGTGTAGATCATGAACTTGAGCGAGGCATAGTTGCGGTTGGCGCTCCCCCACTGATTGATGAGGAAGTACATCGGGACGAGGCCGACCTCCCAGAAGACGAAGAAGATGAGCAGATCAATCGCCATGAAGACGCCGAGCATGCCCGTCTCGAGGAAGAGGAACAGGATCATGTAGGACTTGACGCGGTCCGTCACGCTGAAGGAGGCCAGCAGGGCGAGCGGCGTCAGGAAGGTGGTCAACAGCACCATCGTCAGGGAAAGACCGTCCACGCCGAGGTGGAGGGACGAACCGATGGCCGCGTACCAGGTATATTGCTCCTCGAACTGATAACCCGCCGCGTTCGCGTCAAATCCGAACCAGAGGAAGAGCGACAGCACGAATGGGATCAGGCTCGCCAGGAGCGCCGTCCAGCGGATGAGTTTGACTTCTTCCTTCGGGAGGAAGAAAATGACCAGCGCCGCGAGGGCGGGGAGGAAGAGGATGAGGCTCAGGATGGGGATATTCATGTTACTCTCCTACGCCGCCGACAGAACGTACGTCAGGATGACGCCGACGATGATGATCGTCAGCAACGCGGCCAGCATGTACTGTTGGACGCGCCCCGTCTGGATGGGACGCAGGCTGCGCCCTGTCCACTTGACGATATTGCCCGCGCCATCGCCGACGGTTTCGTTGATGATTTTCAGGTCAATGTAGGTGCGGATCTTGTCACCCAGCCAATTGGTGACGGTGCCGAAGGCATGCAGGATTCCGTCAATGACTTTCCTGTCCATCCAGGCAGAGACGAAGGTTTCGGAAAACCAGTAGGCGGGTTTGACGAAGAGGAAATCATAGGCTTCGTCGAAGTAGTATTTGTTCTTGAGCAGGGGAATCTGGAAGAAATCTTCCTTCGCCGAGTTGACGTTGCGATAATAGAGCCAGCCGAAGAACAGGCCGCCGAGGGCAACGCCGAGCGAGGTCAGCAGCGGGATGATGCTGAACTCAACTCCTTCGGGATGCTCGGCCAGTGTGGAGCCAACAAAATCGTGGAACCAGTTGGGCAGGATTCCGCCCAGGCCAGGGAAATGCTCGGGGATGCCGACCCAGCCATAGGTCACGGCGAAGAACGCCAGAACCATCAGCGGGACGGTCATCGTCCAGGGAGTCTCCTGCGCGTGTTCGGCCTCTTTCGTGCGCGGCTCGCCGAGGAAGGTCAACGTAATCTGGCGCATGGTGTAGAAGGCGGTCAGGAACGCGGCGATGGCGAGGGTGATGAATACCGCCAGATGACCGTGACCGAACGCGTCCGCCAGAATTTCGTCCTTCGACCAAAAGCCCGCGGTGACGAGCGGGAAGCCCGAAAGCGCGAAGCCGCCGATGAGGAAGGTCCAGAAGGTGATGGGCATTTTCCTGCGCAGGCCGCCCATGTTGAACATGTCCTGCGGGTCAACGTGATGGTTACCCGTGTGCAAAACGCCATGCTCCATGCCGTGGATGACGGAGCCAGAGCCGAGGAAGAGCAGGGCTTTGAAGAAGGCGTGCGTGATGAGATGGAACGCGGCCGCCACGTACGCGCCGATGCCGAGCGCGGCGATCATGTAACCGAGTTGCGAGATGGTCGAGTAAGCGAGTACGCGCTTGATGTCGTTCTGTGCGACGGCGATGCTCGCGGCAAAGATGGCGGTGAACGCGCCGATGAACGCGACGACCGTCATCGCGCCGCCGTCGAGGCTGAGCAGCGGGAACATGCGGATGACCGCGTACACGCCCGCCGAAACCATCGTGGCCGCATGGATCATCGCGCTGACGGGGGTCGGGCCTTCCATCGCGTCGGGCAGCCAGACGTGCAACGGCCACTGCGCCGATTTGCCGACCGTCCCGATGAAAAGCAGGACGGCGATCAGCCCCGCCGCGGACAGCCCGAAGATGGGCGTGGCAGTCGTCGCGAGAACGTGCAACACTTCTTCGGTGAAAATTTCGCGGAACGAGAGTGTGCCTGTGGCGGAGTATAGGAAGGCGATACCGAGAAGCATAAATACGTCACCGACGCGGGTGGTCATAAAGGCCTTGATGGCCGCGTTGCGCGCCGATTCTTTTCCATACCAGAAGCCAATCAACAGATACGAGCAAAGCCCCATGATCTCCCAGCCGACGAACATCGTCAGCAGGTTATCAGAGACGACCAGCGTGTACATGCCGAAGGCGAACAGGCCGAGGAAAGCGAAGAAGCGCGAGTACATCGGCTCGATGGATGGGACGGTGTGCGTGTGTCCGTGCTCATCGGTGACCGTCGCGCCGTGCGGCGGCAGGCCTGCGCGGTCGTGATCGCCCTTCGGTTGGCCGAAGTTCTGATAGCCCACGCTGTACAGGAAGATCATGAAGATCGTCCATGCCACGAAGAACAAAACCGCCGCGCCGACAGGATCCACCAGCACGCCGATATTGAACCAAGTCTCGCCTGTGGGAAGCCACGGGATGGTGTCGTGGAAAGGATGCTCGCCAAGATGCTCCACCTGGAGCGCGTTCCAAAAAACAATCATGCTTCCCAACCACGAGAGTCCCGCCGCGCCGACGCCGAGGGTGTGGCTGAGCGCCTTGTTCTTGTTCGTGAACAACACAATCAGGAAAAAAGCCAGCACAGGCGGGAGGGGGATTAACCAGATCAATGTTTCAGTCGTCATCAAGCCTCCGAAGGTAAATAGTAAATGGTAATTACCGTGCAGTACCGCAAGATTTATCTTGCGCCAGCGGCAACATGAATGTCCCTGGCACTGCCCGCCAGGGCAAGTGTGCGGTACTGAAAAATTACCAATTACCAATCACCAATTACTATTACCACTTCATCAAATCAATCTCGTCGGCAACGACCGTGTTGCGACGGCGATAAACGGAAATAACCAGCGCCAGTCCCACCGCCACCTCCGCGGCCGCGACCGCGAAGACGATAATGGCGAACACCTGCCCATCAATGCGGGTCGGGTCGTTGTAGCGCCAGAACGAAACCAGGTTGATATTCACCGCGTTCAGCATCAACTCGATGCCGAGCAGGATGGCGATGGCGTTCTTGCGCGAAAGCACACCGAACAGACCGATCGCAAACAACGCGGCGGACAGAGTCAAATACCAGGAGAGCGGGATCGAGAGTTGATTCATTTATTCCTCTCCTTTCCGTTGGAATGCGATATAGACCGCGCCGACGAGCGCCGCCAAAAGCAGGACGGACGCGACCTCGAAGGGCAGGACGTACGCTTCGGGCGAGACCAGCGCCTGGGCCAGCAGACCAACCGAGTCAAAACCTGGACCGAGGGCGGGCGCGGCCTTCGAGAGACCATCCCAACCCTGAAGCAGCCAGACCAGTCCGCCGAAGACGAGGACCGCGATCACTGCCGAGAGCCACCAGCCGCGATTCAAGCCTGGACCCGTATCCCCTTTTTCGCGTCGCGTGAGCATGATCGCGAAAATGAACAGGATGGCGATCGCGCCGATATAAACCACCACCTGAATAACGGCGATAAAGCCCGCGTTCAGCGTGGCAAACAGCACCGCCGCCCCGAAGAGCGTCACGATCAACCACAGCGCGGCATGGATGAGATTCTTCGTCGTCACAACCATGATTGCCGAACCGACCATCACTACCGCTGTCAGAAGAAAAACGATTTGCATTACTGTCATAAGGAGTCCTTACCTGGTATTTCTTTTCTCGACGCAAATGTCGCGAAATAGGCGAATACTAAAGTACGACGTGACTCGAATTTTCTTTTTAATTCATTCGCGAAATTCGCACATTCGCGTTGAAAGACTCTTCAATCACCTTGCCCGACGGAAGTCGTCACTACATGGCCTTCCGCATTGACACGTTCGCTGCGCGCGCCTCGGCGCAGGATCTCGAGTGTGACCCAGCCGAACAACAGGTTCGAGAGGAGCATGCCCGCCCAATAAATCCACGAGCCGACAAAACCCGCCAGGAGCGCGTTCATCAACGCCACGAACGCCAGCAGGGCAAACGAGAACGGGACCAGGAACTTCCAGTTCAGATCCATCATCTTGTCAATGCGGATGCGCGGGAAGGTGTACTTGATCCAGCCGAAGAGCCAGTAGCCGATGGTCGCTTTGACGAGGAAGTAAAACAGGCCGAGGATGGGATACGCCTCCGCTCCAGGTCCGCGCCAGCCGCCGAAGAAGAAGGCCGCGATGAAACCGCCGAAGGTGAAGGTGTGCAGGAGTTCCGACGCGTAGAACAGGCCAAACTTCATGCCCGAATACTCAATGTGATGACCCGCGATCAGTTCCGACTCGGCCTCGGTCAGGTCGAAGGGAGCGCGTCCCAATTCCGCCGTCGCGCTGATCAGAAACAGCAGGAAGGCCAGCGGGACCAGCACGATGTACCAAACATCCTGCGCCCACACAATGTCATTGATGCCCATCGAACCCGAAAGGATGGTCGGGATGAGCAACGCCACCACCATCGGAATTTCGTACGAGATCATCACCGCCACCTGACGGAACGCGCCGAGCAACGCGTACTTGTTGTTCGACGACCAGCCCGCCATAATGATCGAAAGCGTGCCGAGCGCGCCGACGCCAATCAGGTACAACACGCCGACGTTCAAGTCCACGCCGAAAAGGATCGGCGAGAGCGGGAAGACGGCCCACAACAACAGCACCGACATCATCATGATGACAGGCGCGAGATTGTAGACCACCTTGTCCACGCCCTTGGGGTAGATGTTTTCCTTGATGATGAGCTTGATGATGTCCGCGAAGGGTTGGATCAAGCCGAACGGTCCGAGACGGTTCGGACCGATGCGGTCCTGAAAGCGCGCCACGATCTTGCGTTCGGTCCAGACCAGGAAAATGTCCAGCACCATCACCACCGTGATCAACAGGAGGATGGCGATGAACGCAGTCAAAATGTGCGCCGCGTCTGCATTCACACCCCAGCCTGTGAACACGCCCGACAACCAATCGGTTACAGGATTGCTAAAAAAGTCCATGCGTTGCTCCTATTACACAAAGAAAAGGCTGAAAAGAAGATTCCTTTCAGCCTTCCATTTTCAGTTGACCAGGTCTACGCCCATTCCAACATCCCTTTGCGCCAGGCATACACGAGCCCGGCAAAAAGGATGCCAATGAAAACAATGCCCTCAACCACGGCGAACAGTCCCAATTGATTCAATGAGACCGCCCACGGGAAAAGAAACACCGTTTCCACGTCAAAGACAAGGAAAATTAAGGCGAAAATGTAGTACTGCGCCTTGAACTGCACCCAGTTTTCCCCCACTGTTTCGATGCCGCATTCATATGTACTTTCCTTGATCGGGTTGGGTTTGCGGGGAGAGAGCGCTGCCGCCAAAATGATGGCCGCCGCGGGGATGAGCGCGCCCACGATCAGGAATAAGCCAATATAAATCCACTCGATCTGCATGGTCACTCCATAAAAAAATATCGTCAATAACAAATTGACTGGGGGATTGTACCATGAAGCGCAAATCCATTATATGAAAGCATGTCAATTTTTCGGGTGATAATCGTCACATATTTAACTGGACGCTTAATGTCATTTTTCACAAGTGCCTTGCACGGATTCCCCACAGCAAGGCGACCAGACCAAGGACGGTTCCAACGACCCCGATTCCCCGCGCCTCCGTCCCGCTTCGCCCCAGCATAGACTGGGAGCGGACCTCCAGCAACTGAGCGGATACTGGCTGACGCGTCTCCCCCGCAGGACCGTCCGCCTTCGGGACGAATCGCAGATACAGCCAAACCGTCCCGCGCAACGCGCCCACCTCGCGCGGATTCACCTCCCAGTAGAAGGTCGCGCCCCCGCCCTCCACCAGCGCCGCGCTGACGGTCTCCACAGGCCGCACATCCGCCAGTGACAGATCCAGCCGCGCCTCGGCGATCACGTTGTACGCGTCATAGACACCGCCATCCGTCACACCTCCCTCTGACGTCACATTCAACTCGACAATTTGCGAATCCCCCACGCGCAGCCTCGGCGAAAACGTCAGGCGGATCGTCCGCTCGTCGGGCAGGGACGGTATCCCTGCAGGAAGAACGAGCGGCACCGTCGCCGTCTCGCGGCGCGGCGGCCAGAATCCCCAGACGAGGAGGGGCAGGGAAATCACCAGAAAAACACTCGCCAAAACCAACCAAAGAGTTATCTTCATCTTTCATCTTTCATCTTTCATCTTTCATCTTTCATCTTTCATCTTTCATCCTTCATCCTCACAAAATTCCCGAATCACGGCAGGACGTCCTTCTCCACGAAATCGGCAATCTGCTGGGACTTATCATCGTATGCCATCCTTGCTCCTCTTGCAAAACTGTAAACTGAACAATTCCACGTTGCAGGCCATTATAATGGACGTATCGCGTTGTCTTCCTGTAGAGGCAACGCACAAGTGACGCCAATGGATAAAACAGAATCGCCCAATCCCTTCTTCCGCGTCGACCTGTTGACGGGCTGTAATAACCTCGTCAGTTTTTCGGATGCACTCGCCAACGATTTCGACAACATTTCCCTCGAGCCGCTCTCCATGATCGCGGTGGACGTGCACCAATTGTCGAAAATCAACGAGACGCGCGGACGCGCCTTCGGCGACAGCCTGTTGCGCTGGTTTGGCTTCGCGATCAAGGATATGACTGGCGCAAGCGTGTACCGAATCGCGGGGGAGGATTTTGCGGCCGTCCTGGTCGGCGAGGTGCAACAGGTCCACGCGGACAGAGCAAAGAAACTGTTCGACCAGTTGAATCAGGAGGCGGAACAGTTCGGCCTGCAACCGCCTGTGGCGCGCGTCACGGTGCTGCACTTCCCCGTCGGGTCCCGCCTCGACGCGTCCGTCGTCTGGAAATATCTCAACGAGAAGCATAGTTTTACGGCGGATGACGAAGCCTTTAACATCATTGAAGTTGACCCCAATCTAAAAATGATGTATGAAACCGCTCAGGCCATCGTCTTCATGGCCAAGCGTATCACCGACCTGGGCTACATGCTCGAACATACATTTGGCATGGCCTACACCGACCCCATCAGCGGCTCGCCCAACATGCTTGCCATCCAGCACAAACTCGACCTGGCGCTCAGCGAGGCCGCGCAAAAAGACAAGCCCCTCAGCATCTGTCTCGCGGACGGCGACGACCTTCGCCGATACAATGCCATGGGGTACGAGGCGGGCGATGAAGTCATCCGCAAATTGCACACCGCGTTGACCGCCGTCCTGCGCCCCGCCGACTTCCTCGGTCGCTGGCGTATGGGGGACGAATTCATTGCCGTTTTACCAGAAACCAATCTCGAACAGGCCACTTTGATCGGCGAACGGTTGCGAACAGCGGTGGAACGCGCCTCGCTGGAATGGCTTCATCCCACCACCATTTCGGCAGGCATTGTTTGTTTTCCACAACACGGCACAAGCGCAAACGCCCTGCTTCAACGTGCAGAGCAATGCCTGAAGGCGGCAAAAAAGGCGGGAAAAAATCGGATTGTGGCGGCAGAGTGAAACTCACCCCTCGTTTTTCGCAAAACGCAAATGTGACTCCCCTCTCCAACGGTTGGCGGATGGAAGTCCCCGCGGGCGACGCGTCCGCGTATCGCTTCGCCCAACTGGACGATTACACAGGACTCCCGCGCGGGCGATTCCCCTCGCGTCCACCCCTGACCTTGAGTCTGCGCGCGCGGACCTCGGGCAATTCCATCGCTGGGACATGGGGCTTCGGGCTGTGGAATGACCCGTTCGGGTTGAGTCTCGGCTTCGGTGGGAATCCGTTTCGACTGCCCACGCTTCCGAATGCGATCTGGTTTTTCCACGCGTCGGAGGAGAATTGGCTGTCGTTTTCCAGCGTGGGGCGGAATGGAATTCCGCACTCCGAAATATCAAACTCACCTGGCAATGGATTTTTGGCGCAGGTGTTTCGCTCGCCGAAAATCCCATCACCGATTCTCGCCTCGCTGGGCCTCCTCTCGCTTCCCATTCTCCTCCCCAATCTGGCTACGCGCAGGGCGCGGAAGTGGCTGAGGAGATTGGCAAGCCGCGTCATCGGGGAGGATGGAATCCGCCTCAGCGTGGACCAAACTCAATGGCACAGTTACCGCCTCGAGTGGAGTCCGACGCGCTCCGCGTTTTGGGTGGACGACGCGTTCGTGCTGGAAACGTCCGTGAGTCCGCGTCCGCCGCTGGGACTGGTCATCTGGATTGATAATCAGTTTGCGCGGTTCACGCCCGAGGGAGAGATTGGGTTCGGGGTGCTGGAGGGAGAGTCCGCATGGCTGGAGATTGAGGAACTTGTGTTGCGTGTTCCGTAAATATAAACGGCTCCGAGAAATCGGAGCCGTTACGCAACACGCAATACGCAACAGTTTACATCGGCCAATACTTCGCGAGGAAGTCGGCAGTGAATGGAATGACGCGCAGGGCGGAATCAAGGATGAGGCCGAGGATGAGCAAGCCGCCGAACATGCGGTTGTGATAGAAGGCAAAACCCGAGAACCAGGTGGGCCAGGCGGGCCATTCCCTGGGCGGTTCGACGGGACGCGGTTTGCTGAGAACGCCGATGACTAGCATGGCACGCTTGACCGCGAAGAAGACGATCAACATGATGGGGGTAAAGTAGTGGACCACCACGAGGTAGACAATGACCGCGTAGGTCAGAACAACAGCCAGTTGATTGACGACACGCGCAAACTTCTCGCCCACGCGGACGGGGAAAGTGCCGATGCCTTTTTTGCGGTCATCTTCACTCTTGTCAATGTGCTTGCCAACATTGATACTGGCCACGCTGAGGCCAAAGGGGATGCCCGCCAGGGCCACGTTCCACAGGTTGGCAGGATTGTGCTCCCCTGCCCCAAGCGCGAGAACGAAGTAAACGCCCGCGATCATGATCGGCCCCCAGATGAGGAAGATGGCAAACTCGCCGAGCGCCCAATACTTGAGCGGCCAGGTATAGAACAATAAGACGAGTGCGCCGAACACAAACAAGCCAATGACGTACGGGTTGAATCCCGTAAATTGCAGTGCATAAATACCGCCAAGGACGGCGAGGACACCGCTGGCGATGAACCACTGGATCTGCTGGGATTTGGTCCAGAAGCCCTGCACCAGCGGATGGACACCGTATTGCGTGCGGAAGTAATTGTCCTTGTCCACGCCGCGCGAGAAATCGGTGTAGTCGTTCAGCAGGTTGTTCGTGCCGTGCGCGATGAAGAGGCTGAGGGTCACGATGAGGAACGGTCCCCACGAGAAGAATCCGTCGCGCCAGGCCAGCAGTCCCGCGATGATGCAGGAGTAGATGGTGACCGTGGTGACGGCGGAACGGGTGGCGATCAGCCACTTGGAAACGACATCGAGCGCGTCCCACTCTTTTTTGTCGTCCATTTTGATGAGTTCCCACATGGCTCTGCGCCACATGGCAAAGTTGATTTTCATGCTCACGCTCTCCTTTAGAGACTTAGAAGTTAAATCCTTGTACAGAAAACAAGAGAATCTTTTGAACCACGGAGACACTGAGATTTAAAAAGTTTTTCTCAGTGTCTCTGTGTCTCAGTGGTTTGACCTGTTTGGTTTCGGCTTG
>DYKX01000166.1 GCA_020722375.1 Anaerolinea thermophila | reverse complement strand
CAGGCATGGAATTGCTGACCGGGCTGTTTTGCACGATGGAGGCGTCAAAGCCGCCAGCGCTCAAGCCGTTCTGGGTCTTTGGGATGACCAAACGATCCTGCAGTTGTTTCAACACACTGGGAGCGTTCGGGTCCACCGGAATCGGGGCCAGGTCGCGCAGCGGCTGGCTGACGACAGGGGTTGATTCAACGACCCGCATGTTTGATTGCGGGGCAGGAGATTGGTTTTCGCTCGGGGCGGCGTTGGCCGAACCGGAGGCGCCAATCGGACTGATGAGCATTGCCAGCAATACAACAAGGCTGGTAACGCGCCAGATGTTTGTACGCATTTTTGAAAAGCTCCTTAAAAAGTATGTGTATTCGTAATGAAATTTTGAACTTGTTGAATTATTATAGTTTGTAGCGTGATTTAATGAACTGTTTCACCTCCTTTCCTTTTGCGCGCATAAAAATTATCTTCCGTCTTTGAATAAAAAGACCGCACCAAAGAACTGACGCGGAAGACCAGATGGGTAGGAACAGGAATAAAGCATGAGTGTGGCAAAGGAATGATTTTTGCAAGAAATTTTTTGCGGAAATATGACATTGCCAAAGGTAGTGGTTTGGTGTCTGACAAAAGCGACTGCCCGCTTTCGATGGTCTGAGTCAGGATAGTCGCCGCCACAATATTTTTTACACAAATGGTCTGTTCTGAAAAGTTAAAGCCAAGTTAATATAATTCCAGCCCAGCCGTCTGTCAAGGAAATCAACATTACAAAAAAAGTAACAGGGATAGTTTTCGCCGAATTCAAACCGCGCGGAATCGTTTGGTGATCTCCCTCTTCAGAATTTCAACGGCCCTGCTGTGCCCCTTTGCCTCCGCCAGATCTACCGGGCGTTTCCCAGCATCGTTGCGGAGATGAAGATCCGCGCCGGCCAGGATGAGGAGTTGGATGGACTCTGTATCCCCGTTGGTGGCCGCAGTGTGGAGAGGCGTCCCTCCGCCTCGTTCACGGACGTTGGGCTGGGCGCCGCTCTTCAGCAACATCCTCACGATGGGCGCATGTCCGCCCGCCACTGCGGATTGCAGAGGCGCGGCGTGCAGTTCGTTGTTCGACGGGGTGTTGACCGAGGCCCCCGCCCGCACGAGGTAATCCGCCGCTTCGAGATGACCGAAGAAGCATGCCAGTCCCAGCGGCTGGAATCCGTCGTCGGCAAATGCGTTGACCAGGTCGGGGTTGCGCGCCAGCAGGCGCACCAGATGCGTCGTCCGCCCGATGGCCGCGGCTTCGAAGACGGTCAGCGTCACAGTCTTGTCTGCCAGGAAATTGGCCAGTTGCGATTCGAGACGGTAGGCCGCGATCAGCACCGGGCTGAGTCCCTTCTCTTTGGCGTGGATCAGGCTTGCGTCCAGGAGCAGGAGGCGTTCCACCTCGTCGCGGTCCCCCGCGCGGATGGCATCGAAAAACTGTTTTTGCATGGCCGCGATTATACTGCCACAAGCGATTTAAGTTTGAGGTAAAATTTGTCCGACCAATTAAGGAGTCGTCCATGCGTAGCCTGTTCAAGAAACGTCAGAACATTTTTATCAAACTGATCCACGATCAAGCCGCCCTGACCCTGGAGGGGATGGACGCGTTATGCAAATATCTTGCCACCCGTGACCCGGCGGCCTCCGCTTTGCTGACCAGCAAGGAGAAGGAAGCCGACGAGGTGCGCCGTATTTTCATCGATGAATTGAATCGGACGTTTGTCACGCCCTTCGACCGCGAGGATTTGTTCGCGCTTTCGCGTGCCATTGACGATGTGGTGGACTATGCCTACAGCACCGTAAGCGAGATGGAGATCCTCAAGGTCGAGCCGACCACCTATATGCAACGCATCGCCACTCTCCTGCGCGACGCGGCCTATGAACTTTTGCTGGCTGTGGATCGGTTGGAGGAACATCCTGGCGTTTCGAGCGAACACGCCCAACGCGCCAAGGCGCTCGAGAACCGCGTGGAGGGCGTTTACCGCGAGGCGCTGGCGGACCTCTTCAGCAACGTGGAGGACGTTCAGCACGTGGTCAACATGTTGAAGATGCGGGAGGTTTACCGTCATTTGAGCAACGCAGCCGATCGGGGGGACGAGGCGGCCAACGTCATCGCAGATGTGGTTGTGAAGATCGCCTAGTGGCCGACCATGGAGACCATCACCATTGTCGTCATTGGCCTTGCCTTGCTGTTCGACTTTCTGAACGGCATCCACGATTCCAGCAATGTGGTCGCCACCATGATCTCCTCGCGGGCGCTGGCGCCGCGCCTGGCCCTCGGGTTGACAGCCCTGGCGAATTTTTTCGGTCCGTTCGTGTTTGGCGTAGCCGTCGCTACAACCATCGGCGAAGAGATCGTCGCGGCCTCGGCCATCAACGAAAATGTCCTGCTGGCGGCGTTAGCCAGCGCGATTTTCTGGAACCTGTTGACGTGGTATCTCGGGTTTCCCAGCAGTTCCTCTCATGCTTTGATGGGCGGGTTCATCGGCGCGGTGATCGTCGGTGCGGGTTGGAGCGCCATCCAATTGACGGGGTTGGAGAAGATTCTGATCGCCCTGTTTACTTCGCCGATCATTGGCTTTATTGTTGGATACTTGATTCTGCGCGCAACCATCCTCCTTTCGTGGAATGCCACGCCGCGCATCAATCAGTTATTCCGTCAAAGCCAGGTGCTGACCGCGCTGGCGCTGGCCCTCAGTCACGGTACGAACGATGCCCAAAAGACGATGGGCATCATCACATTGGCATTGGTGACGGATGGATTCCTGGCTGTTTTCAAAGTGCCAACATGGGTGATTCTGGCCTGCGCATCCATGATCGCCCTTGGCACGGCCTTCGGCGGCTGGAAGTTGATCCGCACCCTCGGCGGCAGAATCTTCAAGATTCGACCTGTGGACGGTTTTGCCTCGCAACTGGCCTCGGCCGCGGTGATTCTGGGCGCGTCGCTGGTGGGAGGCCCCGTCAGCACCACGCAGGTAGTCAGCTCGGCCATCATGGGCGTGGGGACGGGAGAGCGCGCCAACAAGGTGCGCTGGGGAGTGGCGCAGGAAATTGTGACGGCCTGGTTGTTGACCATCCCCGCCACGGCGCTGGTGGCCGCAGGATTCTACTGGCTCATTGGGTATTTTCTTCCTTAGAAGTTTTTCTTGTCCCATTGAATTACATTGCCAGGATGCCCTTGGAATCCTGGCTTTTGTTTTTTCGCCCATCTGGCATGTCATGGAAAGCGTCTGAAACGTCAGTTTTTTTTCTAACACGAGGCACAAAGTCTCAAAGGAAAAAAACTTCGCGTCCTCGTGACTTTGTGCTAAGTTTTCAGACACTCTCTTACAACTGGTTTATTTGCATGAACTGATCGTATGAGAAGGTAAATGCCTCTCACTCTATTAAGCATCATCGGACTGGCCCTGTCCTTTAGTTTTATGAACGGCGTCCACGACTCTCGAAATGTGGTCGCCACCATGATCTCTTCGCGCGCCTATCCGACGCGCATTGCCCTTGGCGTTACCGCACTGGCCGAATTTTGCGGGCCGTTCATCTTTGGGGCGGCGGTGGCACAGACCATCGGACGCGGCATCGTGCAGTCCTCGGCGGTCACAGAACAGGTGTTGATGGTGGCATTGGGTAGCGCTCTCATCTGGAATCTCCTCACGTGGGTTGCCAAACTGCCCAGCAGTTCCTCCCATGCCTTGATTGGAGGCTTGCTGGGCGCAGCCTCCATGCGGGCGGGTCCGCGCGTCATCCAGACCGACGGATTGCTCAACATCCTCATCTCTCTCTTTGCTTCCCCCATCATCGGCTTTTTTGCTGGGTTCATCCTCCTGCGCGTTGTCATGCACCTCAGCCGAAACGCCACGCCGCGTGTCAATGAATTCTTTAAACGTTCACAATTTCTCACGGCCCTGATCCTGGGACTGAGTCACGGCAGTAATGATGGGCAAAAGAGCATGGGGATCATCACGCTTGCACTCGTCACCGCGGGAAGCCTCTCCACGTTCGTTGTGCCTGTCTGGGTGATCGCCTTGTGCGCCCTCGCCCTCGCATTAGGAACCGCAGTGGGGGGCTGGCGGCTGACGCACACGGTGGGTGGCATTTCTTTTTACAAGATTCGCCCCGTGGATGGTTTTTCCTCCCAGGTCACTTCCGCTCTGGTGATTCTGATCGCGTCGCTCACCGGCGGGCCAGTCAGCGCCACGCAGGTTATCAACTCCTCGATCATGGGCGTCGGCGCGGCCGAACGCGCCAACAAAGTCCGTTGGGGAATTGCACAGGACATCAT
>DYKX01000165.1 GCA_020722375.1 Anaerolinea thermophila | reverse complement strand
TATCTTGCCCCCCGAGGCGCAAAATGAATTTTGCGGTACAACCGCGCTATGAAAAACCCACGGTCACAAATTACGATTCCGACTCTCTGAAAAAAGCGGAATTTGTGACCGAGTGCGGTATAATCTGCAAAACTTTAAAAGTCACGGCAGGAGTAGTAGGTCATCCCGTCAGCGAGAAGGGAAAGCGAGGTGGAAGCCCTTCATTTGTATCCAACGGGAATACATGGACTGAACTCGCCTGTCCACTCGAAAGAGAGACTGCGCTGGTGAATGTAGGTCAAATTGCCAATTTGACCAAAGTAGTCAGCGACGGGTTGCCCGTTATAGCGTCAAAGTGGTGTTGCGCAAATTGGCAATTTGCGCTACGCAACCCGGGTGGTACCGCGGAGCGACAAGCGTCCTTCGTCCCTGAGTGGATGAAGGATTTTTTGTTTTTAGACGGAGGACGGTAGACGGTGGACCGTGTAATGCGGTCTATTGTCCACGGTCTACGGCCAAATTTTGGAAAGGAGGCTCGTATGAATCGAAGATCGGAATTTAGTTGCTGGGCGGTGTCCTGCCTTCTCGCAGGGGATGGCACCCGTGCCGCGCGCCTCCTTTTGTGGGTCGAAGGTCTGAGGGCAAAAGTCGAAGGTCAGGAAGATGTGACCCTTGAAACCTGGAACGTGAAACTTGAAACTTAATTCAATGAGGTCAGAATGGCTACAACGAAAAAGAAAACTACGAAGAAGAAACCCACGCCGAAGAAGGTGATCAGGAAGAAAGTGGTTGTCAAAAAGGTGAAAACGGCCGCGAAGTCGTCGGTCAAAGTGAAGAAGACTGCCGCCAGGAAGACGCCTACACCTGCCCTGGCGGGCGGTGCCAGGGAAGTCGTCACTACAAAGAAGAGCGTTGCGAAGAAGATGACCGCGCCGAAGAAGAGACCCGTCAGCAAGGGGAAGGCGAGTAAACCCGTCGCTGAGAAGAAGCCTTCGAAGGCCGCGCCCGCCAAACGGTCCGTGGCGAAGCGAACGAAGAAGGTGACAGCGATCGAGGCCGCGAAGCCGAAGGCCGTCATCCCGCACGTGGACGCGGTCAAGGCCGTCATCAAGAAGTTGGAGACGCCCAAGGCGGTCGTGCCTGTGAAGGAAGAGACGCCTGTGGACGAGTCTCGCTACAATCCGAATGTCATCGAGAAGAAGTGGCAGGCGAAGTGGGACGCGGATAAACTGTATCGCTCGGTGATCGATGAGAGCCGCCCGAAGCACTATGCGCTGACGATGCTGCCATACCCGAGCGGCGACTTGCACATCGGCCATTGGTACGCGATGACACCGTCGGATGCGCGGGCGCGGTTCATGCGTATGAAGGGATTCAACGTGTTATTCCCGATGGGCTTCGACGCGTTCGGCCTGCCCGCAGAGAACGCGGCCATCAAGGACGGCGTGCACCCGATGAAGCGCACGTACGCCAACATCGAACGGATGCGCTTGCAGATGCGCTCGATGGGCACAATGTTCGATTGGGAACGCGAGATGGTTTCGTCGGACCCCGAATACTACCGCTGGACGCAGTGGTTTTTTATCAAGTTGTACAAGATGGGACTGGCGTATCGGAAAATGTCGCCCGTGGATTTCTGTCCGCATTGCAACACCACGCTGGCGCGCGAGCAGGTCTGGGGCGAGGACCGTCACTGCGAACGCTGCGGCACGCCCGTCGTCAAGAAGGATTTGGAGCAGTGGTTCTTCAAGACCACGAAATACGCCGATGAACTGTTGAACTTCGATGGGATTGACTGGCCGCAGACGGTGAAGACGCTGCAGACGAACTGGATTGGACGCTCGGAGGGCGCGGAAGTCCAGTTTTCAGTGATCAGTGAGCAGTTATCGGTGGATGAGGCGAAGGTCACGGTCTTCACTACAAGACCAGACACGCTGTGGGGCGCGACCTTCATGGTCTTTTCGCCCGAGCATCCGCTGGTGGACAAGGTCACCACGCCCGAACAGCGCGAGGCTGTGGACGCGTATAAACTGCAAGCCGCGCGTCAATCGGACATCGAACGCGAGGCCGTGGACAAGGAAAAGACGGGCGTGTTCACGGGCGGGTACGCGATCAACCCGGTCAACGGGGAACGCATCCCGATCTGGATCGCGGACTACGTGTTGATGAGTTACGGCACGGGCGCGATCATGGCGGTCCCCGCGCATGATGAACGCGACTTCGCGTTCGCCAAAAAGTATGAGCTGCCCATCGTCGAAGTAATCAGACCAGTAGGGCAGGATAGTATCTTGCCTTACGCGGGCGCGGGCGTGATGGTCAACTCCGGCCCGTTCGACGGGACGAAGGTCAACACAGAAAAGGGACGCAAGAACCCCGGCATCAGCGCAGTCATTGACTGGCTGGAGCAAAAGGGGATCGGCAAAGAGTCGGTCAACTATCGTTATCGCGATTGGCTGATCTCGCGCCAGCGTTACTGGGGTGCGCCCATCCCGATGGTACATTGCGAGAAGCATGGATGGAATCCCGTGCCCGAGGATCAACTGCCCGTCGAGTTGCCCGAAGACGTGGAGTGGAAGCCGACGGGCGAGTCGCCGCTGAAACTGCATCCCACGTGGAAGAACACCACCTGTCCCGTTTGCGGTGAGCCCGCCACGCGCGAGACCGACACCATGGACACCTTCATGTGCTCGTCGTGGTACCACCTGCGTTACCTGTCGCCGAAGTACGACAAGGGGCCCTTCGACGAGAAGGAATACAACTACTGGATGCCCGTGGACACGTACACGGGCGGCATCGAGCACGCCACCATGCACCTGCTGTACACGCGCTTCTTCCACAAAGCCATGCGCGACGCGGGCGTCACCGAGGGGGACGAGCCGATGATCCAATTGCGCAACCAGGGCATGGTGCTGGGCGAGGACAACGAAAAAATGTCCAAGAGCCGCGGCAACGTGATCGCGCCCGACGTGCTGGTGGACAAGTACGGCGCGGACACCGTCCGCGCGTACCTGATGTTCTTCGCACGCTGGGAGATGGGCGCGCCGTGGGACTCGCAGGGCATCGAAGGGACTGCCCGTTGGATTCGCCGCACGTGGACTCTGTTCACCGAACCCAAACCTGCCGCCTCCGACTCAGGGACAGCGGATGAGGCCGAACCCAAACGCGCTCTGCGCCGAAGCGTCCACCAAACCCTGCGCCGCGTAACGGCCGACTTTGAAAACTTCCAATTCAACACCATCGTCTCTTCGCTGATGGAGTTGCTGAACGAAATGTACAAGGCGCGCGAAGCCGGCGCGGCCGGTTCCCCCGAATGGGCCGAAGCGCAGGAGATCTACCTGAAGATGATGGCCCCCGTCGCGCCGCACATCACCGAAGAGTTGTGGGCGCGCCTGGGCAAGCCGTATTCCATCCACCAGCAGAAGTGGCCCGCGGTGGACGAATCCGCCGCGAAGGAAGACAGCATCGAGTACCCCGTGCAGGTCAACGGCAAGGTGCGCGACCGCGTCACGGTCCCAGCCGAGGCGACGGATGAGGAAGTCAAGTCCGCCGCGCTGGCCAGCGAGCACGTCCAGAAGTTCCTGGAGGGACGCGAGCCGAAGAAAGTGATCGTGGTCAAAGGCAGGTTGGTGAGCGTAGTCTGCTAGTCGCTGGTCTGTTAGTCTGATAGTCAAGCCCCCGAGGGACGAGAGTCCGCTCGGGGGCTTTGTGTTCAGGCATCATTCCGCTGCTCGATAATCTCAATCAGTTCATGCGGAGAGTGAACCACATAATCGGGATGGCCGCGGAGTAAAGTCTCCAAACTCTGATGTCCCCATGCGACGGCAATGCTGATAACGGACGCCTCCTTCGCGGCACGGATGTCGCTCAAAGAGTCGCCCACCATGTACGCCGCTTCCCGCATCCTGTTTTCCAAGAGCCGATTCCGCGCCATGGATATTTTCTGCGCCTTCGAGCCGGGCAAATCCACACCATACACGGCATGGACGAGGTCATCCAATCCGTGCTGGGCGAGAAACGCATTTACATTTTGCGCCGAATTCGTCGTCACAATAGCGATCTTGTGAACGGCGGAAAGGTGACCGAGGACATCCTTCAACCCTGCGAAAATGGCAGGCGGGGATTTCTTCTCCGCGAAAAAATCCAGGCAAATTTTGACAAACTCATCCACAAGAGGTTCGGGGACTTCACACGCCCGCCCGTAGGAGGCAAAGGACATGACTTCGAGATTGCCCAGGTCATCTTTTGTCACCAAATGTTTTACGCCCAGTTGGTCGCAGGCTCTCTGCCCGAACAGAAGCAAATCGTCAAGCGTATCCGCAAGTACACCATCGTAATCAAAAATGATCAGAGACATGAAAAGGATTT
>DYKX01000026.1 GCA_020722375.1 Anaerolinea thermophila | reverse complement strand
GTTTGGAATTTTGGATGACGCCATGATTACCGATACGAATTCAGTATCGGTTAGGGAGATGTAAATTCTCTGTAAAAACAACAGTTCAAAAGCAGAATTTTTCGATTGTCGAATCCCCGCTGTTCAGTCCCCCGCCACTCTTCGCACCGCCAGCATCGTCAAATCATCGGATGGCGGCGCATTGCCCGCGAAATCATCGAGGGCGGATTCGACCGCTTTGATCATATCGTCGGCAGAGGCGGATGCCTGCCAGCCGAGGGCGCGCAGGAGACGCTCCTCGCCGAACATGTCACCTTCGAGGTTGAAGGCCTCGGTCAGGCCGTCGGTGTAGAGCAGGAGGGACTCGCCCTGCGCGAGTTGGATGGTGCGTTCGGTCATGTGCGAGTCTTCAGAGGCGCCGAGCGCCACACCGGTGCGCGTCAGTTTTTCGAGGGAATCGCGTTTCACCCACAATGGCGGGTTGTGTCCTGCATTGGCGTAATTCAACTCGCCCGTGTTCAAATCCAAAATCGCGTAGACGGCGGTAACGAACATGCCCTGTTTGGTATCAGGCAAAAGCAATTCGTTGACGCGGCGCAGGGCTTCGGCAGGAGAGGGCGTTTCTTTGGCCGCAGCGTGGACAAGGGTGCGCGTCAATGCCATGAACAGGGCGGCGGGCATACCTTTATCGGCCACATCCGCGATGAAGAGACCGAGACGGTCATTGGGCAGTTCCATCACATCGTAAAAGTCGCCGCCCACCTGACGAGCCGTCCGCCAGCGCGCCGAGAGTTGCCAATGCGGATGCGATGGCAACACGTCGGGGATGAAGGTCTGCTGGATCTGACGCGCCAACTGGACCTCGGTCTCGAGACGTTCTCGGGCCACCATCTCTTTTTGCAGGCGGTCATTCTGGATGGCGAGCGCGGCCTGCTGCGCGATTCCGCTGATGATTTCGATACGGCGGGAACGGAAGCGCAATCCGCCTTCGGTTTCCTCCACCACCAACACACCGTAGAGATCGTTTTTGATGGAGAGCGGCACCGCCATCAGGAGCGGGAAAACGCTCCCGTAGACAGTGGCCAGTTCCTCGTCCGCGTGAGGCGGGAGGCGGAACCACGTCTCGGGTGTGGCGCCCGCGTCCAGCGTCCGCACGATGAGGCGGTTCTGTTCGCAGGCCAGGTCGAGCAGGAGAAACTCGCCGGGGGCAAGGTCACGCTGGAAGGTCGGTTTGTCGGCTTCGTCAAATCCGTATTCCTGGACGGGGATATAGCGGTCATGCTCGGCGTTGTAGAGATAAAGGACGGAGCGGCGCACGCCCACGAGGATGGGCGTGATGCGGACGATGGCACCGAGGATTTCATCCAATTCGCTGAGACTGACGACAGCCTGCGCCACCTGCAAAAGGGCGGCGGAGGCGTAGGCCTGTTCCTGTGCCTGGTCGTAGAGGCGGGTGTTTTCGATGGCGACCGCCGCGTAACTGGCGAAGGTGGAGAGCATCTTCTGCGCCTCGTGACCGTAACGCCCGGGCGTGTGATGCGAAAGCGTGATGATGCCGAGCGGCTGGTCGCCAATGCGGAGCGGCGCGGCGATGGAGGAGTAATCGCTGTTGAAGCCCGCGGCAATTCCCGAAGGCCAGAGCGGATCGGTTGCCTTGCGGATGACGGGCTCAGGCGCGAGCAGGGCTGACATCATTGCGGTCGAGGCGTCTGGATTGTCATAGCGCGCCTGTTCGAGCGTGTTGATATCGCAGTTGGAGCAGGCCGCCAGGTAAATATCTTCTTCGCCGAGCAGCCAGATGGCGGAGACGTCAATCGGCAGGTTGTGTCCCAGTTCAGTGAGGATGGCCTGCAAAGATTCGTCGAGGCCGACGTTATCCGAGAGCAAGCCTGCAACCTCGCGCAGGCTGTCGGCCACGCTCCGCCGCCATTGCTCGGTGCGGTACAGGTCGGCGTTGTGGATGGCCGCGGCAATGTTATCGGCCACGGCTTCAAAGATGACCTGGTCATCTTCAGTGAAGGCGTTGATGCGTTCGGCCTGAATATCGAGCAGGCCAACCACTTTGCCATCGAAAACCAACGGCACGCACAACTCGGCGCGGATGTCCTTCGGCGGGAGCGGCGAGGGGCGATAGCGCGGCTCCACGGTCACATCGTTGGCGAGCAGGCTCTCCCCGTTGCGCGCCACCCACGGGATGATGCCGTGCGGTTCGTCCAGCGGGAACGCGAATCCCTGCAGGCGTTTACTTCGCTTCCCACTCCCCGCTTCGTACTCGATGGTGCGGCGGTTGTGATGCACCGAAAACATGTGGACGAACGGGAAGCCAAACCGTTTGTGGATCAAGTGCGCGGCGTTCCGCATCAACTCCTGCAAGTCGAGCGAGGACGTCACCCCCTTGCTCACTTCCGCGATGAGACTCAACTGGTCGGCGCGGCGGCGCAGGTCGCCATAAAGCCGCGCACCTTCCACCGCACGCGCGATCGAATCGGCGAGCGCTTCGAGCACGAGCAGGTCATTGGGATGGAACGCGTGCGGCTGGTCGCTCTGCACGTCCAGCACGCCGAGGACGCGCTCCTCGATCTTCAGCGGGAAGGCGACTTCGGAGCGCGTCTCTGGCAGGAGATTGACGAAACGATACCGCGCATCCTGCTGGACTTCCCCGCTGAGTTGACGTTCCCCCGTCTGCGCGGCCTGCCCGATCATTCCCTGACCGAGGTCCGCGTCCACCACGATGGTCTTTTTCCTGCGCCCCGGCCGCGGCGCCGACGCGCTGGCGCGGAACCGAAGCGACTCGGTTCCCGGCTTGAGCGTGAAGAACGCGACGTAATAATAATTGAATGTCTTCTGAATAAGATTGGTGACGCGGCGGGCGAGTTCGTCGAGTTCGAGCACGTTGGCAATCTGCGCGCTCACCTGTCGGACGAGGTTCAACTGTCCGAGGCGGAAGCGCTCCACCGCGGCGCGATGCGAGGAGTAGAGTCCGATCGCGACGATGGACGACAATCCCTCGAGAATGTCCAATTCCTCGGGGCTGAATTTTTTCGTGCGGCTGACCTGCAACACGCCGAGCGTCATGTCTTGATCTGCAATGGGCATGGCAACCCAGCGGGTCCTGGACTTTTTATCGGAATAGTGGATCTGTCCATCCTGCCAGGCGCGGCGAAGTCCGCCCGCGGGAGGTTCGGGAGGAAACAGCGGGGGAGATTCGCGATCGGGGAGGCGAAACAGTCCCTCGTCCAGCCAGAGCGAGACGCGCCCGTCCACCAGGCGGCGAGTCATTTGGAGAATCCGCTCCTGTTGCGCAGACAGTGAATCCGCGCTGGCGAGTTGTTCTCCCAGACTGGCAAGTCTGCGCCACTCCGAGGGGTTGGGAGAAACAACTGCGGCGGTCATGTCTCCCCCATTTTTCTCTTGACCATCGTGAGTATGTTGCCGTGTTTGCTGGAGGATTCAAAATGCACTTCGTCCATCAAATTGTGCATGAGATACACCCCCAGCCCGCCGATCTCGCGTTCGCTCAGTTCGTGGCTCAGGTTCGGCCTGCGGACGCTGGACATGTCGAACTCTTTGCCGTGATCGTGGATCATCACGGTAATTTCCCCCGTCTTCACTTTGCAGGAAACCTCGAGCTCGCCATCGGGGATCCCGTCGTAGGCATGCTCGATGATGTTGGAGCAGGCTTCGTCCACGGCCAACTGAACGGCGTACACTTCCTTCGGAGAAAAACCCGCCTGCTCCGCGGCCTCACCGACAAAATCACGGATGGAGTCGAGGTTGTTGAAATCGGCGGAATACCTGGCTTTTTTCATCCATCAAACCTGCGTCAGATGAAAAAAACCGCCTCCACCACGTGTGCTGGAAGCGGCCTTTTTCTGAGCACAACGGCGGTCTGGAAATCCTAGAAACTGCCGACCGCGCTTAACACGTCGTCAAAGGATTTGAATAATTCATTGAACCCGGCCAGTTCCAACGCTTCGCGAATCCGGGCAGGGACGGTGGCCAGAACGACTTCGCCGCGATTGTAACGCTTGCAGGTTCGTTGGGCGGCAAGGAGAGCGCGGAAGCCCGCGCTCGACATGTATTCCACCCCAGCCATATCAAGAACGAGTTTGAAGTGTCCCTGTTCGCAGACCTTATCCAAAGTCTGGCTTAGTTTTGGGGCGGTGGCGCTATCAACTCGGCCTTTAACCTCGATCACGTTGCAGTGTTTGAACTCTTTGACAACGGTTTCCATTTCTAGCCTCCAGCATTGGGATGACAGTTTGCGTGCAGTTGTAAAAATTATATCACGAAGTACTTGGGGGGGAAGTAATTGCACTTCATAATTTGGACTTTGCCTCAATCGGAGGATTGGATTCTCAACGCGAATGCCGCGAATTTACGAATGGCGCGAACCAGTCAGGAAAATTCGCTCATTCGCGGTGTTCGCGTTCCAAATCCGCAATTATGGAAACCTGCTTTGGGAAGATACCAAAACACGAAATAGCCCTCCCACATCTTCGGATTCGCCCACTTTTTCCCCGTTCATCTCCAACCACGCGTGGGCATGCAACCTGCCCGAAATTCTTGCGGCTCCAATCCTCAACTGTGACGAAATTCCGCGCCGCGCCAGCATCCACCTCAATGCCAGCGATTGGACGAGGCAGGTTATCGGTAAAAAGTGCAGGCGCGCCGCCCAGCCCACTAAACGATGAAGCCTGCGCGCGTCGGTCAATGCCGAAGGATCTTTGGATGCGGAACCGGGCGCGGCAGAGAGTCGCTCGTAACTCCTCCAGCGCACGGCAAAATAAAACGCAAGCAGGACAAACCAGGCTTCGACCAAAGCCCGCCAGTCCGCGAGGGACAGTTCCCGCGCAAGACGCGCCTTATGCCGAAACGAGTTCCACAAGGCCGCTCTCCATCAATTGCGAGACCAGTTCGATCAGGTCGCGCTCCAGTTCACTGGCTTCCACTTCATATTCGGACAATACGGTTTCATACGCGGCGCGAAGCGATTTTTCCTCGCCCAGCAAATTCCAGAGACGCGCACCCACTTCGCTCAGGGCAAAATATTGGTTGGTGCGCGTGTTAAGCAGAACCGCCTCGTCATCCACGCGGGTAAACAGAACGTGTTTGGGAATGGACAAATTCGAATCAAGCGTCAACATCGAGACTCCAGCAAGTTTTTAACCGCCGCAAGCGCTTCCATTTTGCGTGGATATGCCAATTCGTACACAGGGGCTTGCCGCGCGACATCCGCACAAGATTCCAAATGTTTCGCGAGCAGGCGTTCGTCGAAGAGACGCGCCGAGGCAATGTGACTCACGATGACTTGCAAAGCCCGTCCGCGTGGGAGTAATTCCAACGCGGGAGACTCTGCCTCGGTCAAAACAAAAAAACCGCCGATGGGGATTGAGTCGGGAAGATGCAAACCCGGCTGCGCTTCCGGCGCGACCTTCAACTGCGGGAAACGCGGCCACGCCTCCACGCGGGACGAGGAGGCGGTCACTGGCAGGATGTCGTCCGCGACCCGAATCCACCCGCGGCCTCCCCCCGAAAGGTACGCGGCCAGCGTAGACTTGCCGCGGCCCGATTCGCCGAGGAAGGCGAAAACGCGTCCCTGGCGCATGACCGCGCTGGCGTGCAGGCTCCAGACGCCGCGCATGGCCAGCGCCAACACAAGGGCCGGCCCCACCAATGTTTCCCGATCCAGATTCGAAATAGGCCAGTCGTTGACCGGCAGTATTGCATCTCCCGCAGGCGCGATGTAAAAATCGCCCGCGCCGCCGACCTTGAGCAGGACGCCCGGCGGGGCTGACCAGGTTTCCACGTTACGCTGTTTCCCGCCCACCCAGCCCTGGGTGCGGGAAATCAATTCGTTTCCGAGGAACGAAGGAGGAACGAAGGGGGCGGCTTCATCGGTCGCCCCATCCTTTCTTTCAAAAGACTGCAATTCAGGAATCGGGAAAGGAAAGTAAAAATCCTGCCCGGCGATGCGATAGTTCGACATGGTAATTAGTACTGTGCTCCGAAAGATTGTTAGCGCACCAAACCGATGGGGCGGCAGTTCAACTGCCGCCTGACTTTGGCAGTCATCCCAGCGCTTTGGCGCGCCAACAAAAAACGCATCATTCCTGCGACCTGGAGGCGGGTTCCGAACAAACCGACAAAGTCTCAACTCCGCATATTTTTTGCACCCCGGGCTGGGTGCAGGAAATCTATTCGTTTCTGAGAAACTAATGGGGCGGCTTCGTCAGCCGCCTCATCCGTTATTACAAAAGACTCCAATTCAGGAATCGGGAAAGGAAAATAAAATTCCTGCCCGGTTGGGCGGTATGACACGCAGAGTTATCCGCCGGGCGGTATCATTGTGCCGTCGGGACTGAGAATAGAACCATCGGGCTGAGGAAAGCCCGGTATAGGCACTTTACCAGGTTTTTCATAAAGAGAACCGCCGCCCGAGTCTTTTATGCCAGACGGAGATGCTCCCAAAGTTAATGTACGCAGATCGCCTAAAACTTCCAGTTTGGGCTTTCGATAGGACTTGCGAGATTTGCCAGAATCGTCCAACAAACCTTGTTGGTTTTCGGATTGAATTTCATTATTGCTTAACATGATAAGCTCCTACAGAAAAATTAGATCGTTTGACTACGCAGCGGGTGATTGCTCCACGCCACATAAGAAGCACATACCCAAAGCAAAGCCGAGGCCAATTCATTCGTATCAGAAATAGTATCCATACTCCAATGCGCTGAGAGCCAGTCTGCGCGGATAAACTTACGCCAAACTGCGGCAGAGGCGTGAATCAAGGTTTCAACGGCGCTTTTTTCGCGTTTTACTCCTTGAAGAAACAGTGTGCCAAGAGAAGTAGGCTGAAGTCGGAAACGGATAATGTCCGGCAAAATGCCCTGCATCGCAGAGCGTAAGACGCGCTTGTTTAAATCATGGTAATAGAGTTGATAGGCTGGGAGCGAGAGAACATACTCAACCAGGCGGCGATCGCGATATGGATGGCGAAGTTCAAGCGCGTGGCGGCTGGCATGGAATATTTCGGCAGAGGAACTCAGGGCGGCTGTGGGGCCCAACATATTTTCATACGGACCGAAACCCGGTTCGGCGTCGGACGAACCCCCAAATATCTGCTGATCCGAAAAAGATGTCAACCAGGCCGATACAGTGCGCCTGCGCTTTATTTTTTGACCGCCGGGAACAGCAGCCAGCCAGCGTTTGGCGACACGCTGGAGAAAGCCTGATTGAAAGGTCCAGCGCAAACCCGCATAACGAAAATAAAGGCTCAATTCCCGCACCGCCTCTACAAGCCGCCTTTCAACAAGCAGGTCAGCCAGCCAATCCACACCTGCACTATAAAGATGGTCGCCAAATCCGCCGGTCAACAGAACACGCAGACCCGCCTGTCCTGCCCGCGCATAAGCACGCTCTTTGAGTAGACGATAGGGGTTGCCCTCGGGATAATTTGGGTTATGAGGCCAATCACTCCAATTTTTAAAAGGCCAGGCATCGTCACAGGGAATTTGGATCGAACAAATATTCCACCGGGATTTCATTGCATCAATATAAATTCGTTCGTCGCAATCCTTCCATTCATCAAACACATACGAGATCGTTGTCAGCGGAGTGGGGGCCAGCCTGCGAGCGGCCAGGGAGGCTACCGATGTTGAATCCAGCCCACCGCTCATCAGGACGCCCACCGGAGTATTGGAACGCAAACGGCAACGAACGCTCTCGTCCAATAAAGAGCGAAATTCTTCAGCATATTCCGCGTCCGACCTGCCACGAATTTTTCGAGATGGATCCGGCTGCCAAAAGCGCCAGCTACGTTGACCAGAGGCATTGATGATCATGCCATGCGCTGGCATCAACTCATAAACATTCTTGAATAAAGTCTGTCCGTCTTCGGTAGCCTTTAACGCAAAATAATGCGCCACGGCGGTTTCGTTAAGTTGCGATGCAGACGTATCCGCCCCAGCCACAGCCCAGGGTTCGGAAGCAAGCACAAAACGGGCGCCTTTGATGGAGTAGAACAAGGTGCGGTCGCCGAGAGCGTCACGGGCGCAGAACAATTCCGCGCGGCGCTCATCAAAGATGGCAAAAGCAAACTCGCCGATAAAATGTTGGAGACAATCCGCGCCCCAGCGGGCATAGGCATGTAACACCAGGGCGGCATCAGAAAGAAGCGCTTCGTCTGATGAAGTCATACCTAGTTGGGAAAGCAGTTCGGGACGGTTATCAATTCTGCCATCGAAGACGATCCTGAATGGCATACCATCCAACGTTAAAGGCTGTCGTTCTTCTACTTCTTCCGGAGTGGTCCAAAAATGCCAGTGCCCCATAGCAATACGGTTACCAATAAACACATCGCTTCCATCCGGGCCGCGGTGTTTGAGCCGCTCCATGACGCGTTCCAATACACCGGGGTCAGCCGGTGTATTGGAACATTCATAAATTACAGCAAAGGCACTCAAGGGGAATCCTACAATGACTCAGACCCTAAAGGTTTTTTCGAAACCTTTAGGGTCTTCGATCTGTTACGGTTGAATCACGAGGGCAGGATCGCCCATCAGCGACCAACCCAGGAGAACATCCAGCAGGTCGGGATGCGTCCGCGCCAGTTCCAGCTTGACATCCCGCAGGGCCGCGCCCAGCGTCTGTCCCGGCGTCACCAGCCGCGGCGTCAGCAATTGTCCCAGCAATGTCTCGGAGTCTGAATCCACCAGCGTTGAAGCGCCCAGCACGGCCGCCGCACCGCGGTCTCCTGAAAACAGGAAGCTCTGTACCATGTAGGTGTAGACCGGGTCCACATAGTAGGTGTTCCAACAGCCCCATTGCACCACCACGAACGGTTTCCCAACATTCGTCAGTGTCTTGGCATGGTTGATGTTGAATAGGCCGCTGAAGGTCCACGCTTGCGGACCGGAATGTCCGGTGAAGGTCACCAGGGCTGTGCCGCGGTTCATGGCCGCGATCAATTGCGCCTGCGCCGTGGACACGCTGACATCATCCAGGTGGATGTTTTCCGCGCTCCAACCGGCTGGCAGGCCGCTTGAAATCTCATTGCTGATGCGCTTGAAGGACACCGCGCCATCAGTCTTGTCGGTGGCGAACACGGCCGTGCGACCATAATCCTTTTGGGCATAGGCCAGTGTCTTGTTCACGATCAATTGCAGTTCAGCCGCCGTGCGAACCGGGAAGCGTCCAATCGCCAGGTCCGGTACGTGGTTCCCGTCCAGGTCTGCAAAGAGCGGGTCAACAGGCACAAACTTCGCCATTTCTCCACTCTCAATATACAACGAAGGGATGAAGCTGATGCTGTTCACTCCCAGATAGTTGCGATAGTCGTAGGTGTCGCCTCCCACCAGCAGGACATATTGCGTGCCGAGTTTTCTGGCGGCATACGCAATGTATTTCTGGATGGCCTGCGGGTCGAAGATGCCGTAGCCATACTGGGCGTACAGGTCGTTCACATCCACCACACTGACGGTCAAGCCATCCGCCTGCCGCGCCGCCACCAGTGGTTGTAACCCGCTGATGAAATCGGGGTGGGCAATGATCAGATATTCCGCTGGCCGATTGAGGTTCGCCGCTGGACGCACAGCTTCCAATGCAGGAGTCTTGAGCGCTTCCACCGTGCTCACCAGATAGGTGGCGGTTGTCCCTGTCCCGGCAAAGGTGGCGGTGTAGGTCTCTCCGCTGGCTCTCACCTGCACCTTGCCCAAACGCACCAGTCCTTTTTTGTTGAGCCGATAGACTTCCACGTTCTGCCCCGGCAGGTTCGTCACTTTGAAAACCTTGCCCGCCGCCGTGAAGGTCAGCCGCCCATCCTGGGCTTTAAATACCCGCTGGTATGCAAGGCTGAATTTGTCCAGGTAAACCAGATCGTATTGTCCACCGGTATCTGCGGGAAGTGTCAGCGTGAGTGTGTTGGAACCTTCCTGCAACACGCCAGCCGGCAGGACAATATCCAGAACCTCTTCCGTCACGCCGTCAAACGCATGCCCGGCTACCTGTATCCCATTGATGCTCACCAATATATGGTGGTCCAAGTCTTGTGGCAAATCCAACATGCCCCAAACCACCAGTTGAAGGCTGGCTGGCGCCGATGGATTGGCCAATCCATTTACCTGGAACGGGAAATCCATGCTCTTGGGAGCGCCGGTTACAAACACGTAGTTGTCATACCAGGCTTCCGCACCGGGGGCAGAACTGGCATACGCACGCTGGTTGTTCACCACCAGCGTTTCGGTGTACGAGAGCGGCGCGACCGCACGAACCAGCCGGTCGTTGCTGACCGGTATCCGCCGCCCAGTCTGGCCGACTTGCAGGGTGTATACGTTGGTGTCGGTGTAGATCGTATCCAGCGCCTGTCCGTAGAACTCGAAGTAAGCGCCCGTTCCAAATTTCCCTTTCTGGCCGATCACATAAATCGGGACGGGTTTGCCGCGGTTGCCGAGACTGATCTTTGTGAGCGGAACGCCCGCCAGGTCCAGCCCGGCATCCCGCAGCATTTCGTATGTGACGCGGTACAGACCCGTCTGACTCACTTTCAGGTTGAGCGCGTTCGTTTTGGCCGCGCCCGGCTCGAAGTCCGGCTGGAGGCGGAGTGTCTTTGCGCCCTGGCTTTCACCACGGATTGCAGACCAGTCTATTTTCTCGGCCTCCAGTCGCTCTCCGTACGCTTCCCCGACCTGGAACGGGCCGTGGCGACGAGTCTCGCCCAGCACGCTAACATCCTCGATGTAGAAGACGTTTCCTCCCACTTTCGCCGTGTAGCTGTAGTCCAGCCGCTCCAGCGAATCAATGGCCTGGGACGGAATCAGTTCTTCGTTGATCTGAACCAGATTCCCATCTTTTTCCACGTACAGGTTGAAGCCCACGTTGCCGGTCTCGGTGGCGGTAGACCAATCGAATTGAACCTGGCCACCCTGTCGTTCGGATTTGAACCAGGAAAGGGTGACCGGTGTGACCACGCCGTCATTGATGTTGAAGAAAGGGTCTTCGATTTCGCCATAGAGAGGGGTGGTTCCGCTCATGGCCGGGCCGTCCGGCTGGACGCCGGTTGGCAGCTGGTCGTAAATGCGGAAACGGGAGTAGAAGGTGCCGTCCAGGATTGCCCCAACCGGGATGTCGAAGGTGAGCGTGACCGTCCCATTGTTCAGGGTTTGATTCGAGAAGACCTGCTCGCCGGGATCGTTGAAGTCTCCATCCTTGTTCCAGTCGAACCAGGCATTCATGTAGCAAGGCGCGGAGGGACAGGCGGCTGTGATATCCACCGAGCCGCCGTTGGTCCCGGTGACCCAATTGACGCCGGGCGTGTAAGTCACGCCATCGTCGGTGGCCTTGGGCGTGTAAGTGGCGGTGTTGATGCCGTCCGTGGCGGAGGTGAGCGAGGCGCCGAACATGGTTGTCCCTGAAAGGTGCATCGCGCCGCCGTCGTTATAGAGGTTCATGCCAAGGTAGTTCGACGGAAGGTGCCCAAAGTTGGCGATTTGATACTCGACCGTTTCGGTGGCCGTCCCGGAGGTGACCGGGTCTCCAATCACGGTGGTCGAACTGGCAGTGGCATTGTTCGTGACGTAACCCGTCGTTACATCTGCGGCGACGGTGGTGTATGTCCCTGTGCAGGTGGTGGACGCGCCCGGGGCAAGCGGGCTGGTGGCCGCCGAACAATCAATATTCACGCCGTCCACTTTGTCATCCGTGATGGTGTAGGGCGCCTGCAGGGAAACCTGACCGGAATTGCTGAGAGTATAGGTGTAGGTGACCGTCTGTCCGGCGGCGGTGAAGTAGGCGGGACTGCCGCTCTTGTCCAGGTTCAAGCCGGAGGGGAGTTTGCAGCCGCTGACCGTGAAATTATCCACGCGCATGGCTCCAGATGCTTGACCAGCGTCGTGACCATAAAGCAGGAAGCGCGCCGTGGATACGTTATCCATGGCTGTTACCGCGCTGAGGTCGTCCGCAAAGGAATACCAGGTGTCCTTGTTGACGAGATTGTGCGCAGTAAGCGTGTTGGGGGTCCCCGAACCGTTATCGTCATAGCCCGGAGTTACATTGGTCGGACCTTGTTGGGTACGATAGACATCATAGGAGAAATTTATGTTGTAATATCCCTCGGTGCTGACATCAAATTGCAGATAGTTGTCGGCGGTATCGAGCCCGCCTGTCCCCCAACTTGTATGATAGCGCGCCTGACCCGAGGAGGGATTTCCCTGGACACTGCTCGGAACCGACAGCCCGACGGCTGTAACGCTGGGTGTCCCAACCGCATAATCCGTGGAAGGAGCGGTCAGGCTTGAATCAAAGTTCCATTGCGCGATCGTGGACTGTGTACAAGCGTTGGGATCGAGGATATTGTAAATGCGCGTGGACGTGGAAAAGTCGCTGTTGTAGTGGTAACTGGAGCCGGAGAAGTCGTAGATGAGCGTGTTGAGCGTGCCGCTGGAGGCGGAGGTGGCGATGATGGTGACGTTGTAATCAATCGTCACGGTATCGCCATATTTGCCCACACCCAGGCAGGAGCGGTAGGTGCCGGAGGTGGTGTCGTTGTCCCACGTACAACCATCGGCGTAGAGTTTGGTGGCGGCATTCGCGTCCGTACCTTCATCGTGAGTATACGTGGTCGCGACGCTGTTAACGAGAAAGATCGTGTTCGGGAAATTGATAAAGGTTTCGATCTGCTCGTAGCCGTTGGTGGCCGTGCTGGCGACCAGGCGGATGGTATAGGTCTGGCCGATGTTCAGGTTCATCGTCCCACCGGCGGGAATGGAAAGGCCGTCCACCTGGACATCCAACACTGAGTTGCGATTCTGCGAGACCAGGTGTTCCACGTAGATTTCGCGGTTGGCGGGCGTCGAGGCGGAAAGGCCGCCGTCCGCAGTGACCGTAATGTGATAATCGGCGCTGTTATCGTAGGCCGCGGCGTCGCGCGTGATGCTGACTTCGAAGTAAAAGTCATGACATGCGCCCGCCGCAAGACTGGAAAGCGTGATCGGATCCAGCGAACCGGGCCGAAGGTTAATGTAGGGATCGGTTGTATCCCAAACAAAGTCTGCCGAAAGGTTCGTGGCGGCCGCGTCGCCCGTGTTGCAAACGCGCGCGCCGACGGGGAAGTTTTCCGGTCCGTCAGTGACGTCGTTGCTGTCGAGTCCAATGACATTCCACGTGATCGGCGTGATCGTCAGGATCGCCGCGGCATAAGCGGGGCGGACGGTAATAGCCGCGCCGAATGCAGAGAGCAAGATCGCGAACGCCGCGACAATCCGCAGGCTGGATGCAAAAAAAAGATTTCGTTTTGGGGTGGAAAACGAAGACCCGGCTGAATTCCAGTGAGACATGAGCCCTCCCAAATGGGACGAGAAAGATGGAAGACAGCCGGTTGCGCCACTTGCTCCGCAGGCACGCTGGCGCCCAGAGTTGTGCGCGCCTGCATCAAAGCATCTGTCAATTACCGACGGAAATCACTTTTTCAATCGGTTTGGCAAGCCAAATATTAAGCGCCGAGTATACCCTCTCAACCCAGTTCAGGCAAGGAAAAACAAGAAACTCTACATGGCTTTTTTAAAGTTGGAACTTCCTCAACGCGAATGCCGCGAATTTGCGAATACTAAAGTACGGTGTGACGCGAATAAATTCAGGAAAATTTGTGAAATTCGCCCACACCTGCACCTGGCGAACGCCTGCCCTCCCACTCGCTCCGCTTCGGGGACTATAGTGGCGGGAGGCGCCAGGGAGTGCAGGTGTTCGCGTTCCAAATCGGTCAATCTGTCAAGCGACTTTGAGAAGGCCATAAGGTTCTGGAAAGTTTTTGTTGGTAATCTGAAAAGCGGGTAAAATTCGACAAAATCGGCAAATTCTCCCTTCCGCCGCTTTGGAGGAGGCTTCCATGTCCGAATTCAGAATTATCAAAGGCAAGTTCCACGTCAAAGGCTACCAGCCCGACGGCGACTCCATCCGCTTCGAAGCGGACAACCCCGCTCACTGGGATGCCTTCCCATGGGACAGCGCCAGCAAAAAGAAAGCCGCCAAAAAGCAGTTACGCATCGAAGCCATCGACGCGCTCGAAACCCACTACGAAGGCTATCACCAGCCGCGTCCATTTGCAATCGCCGCCCTCGAGCGCCTGCTCAAACTGCTGGGGATCGAAGACATCCACTACAGCCTGAACGTGACCACCATCGTCAAAGCGAACGATGCCCAGCCAGGATTCATCGCCACCGACGGACTCGACCGCTACGACCGACCCGTCTCCCTGCTCTTCCCCGCCTCCGCCAAACTGACCGACGGTTCGCTCCTGACCTCGGACCGGCTTCCCCTCGAAAAATCGGTCAACTACCTCCTTGCCCGCGAGGGGTTGGTTTACCCCACCTTCTACACCACCACCGACAAAACCTTCGTGGAAACAATCCGCAAGGCCGTCCGCCTCGCGCGTGCAGACGAACGCGGCATCTGGGCAATTGACCGCACCTCCGACCTCATCCTGTGGGACACGCGCACGATCCAGGAGGATATCACCATCATGCCCAAACTCTTCCGACGTCTCGTGGAATTTTGCGACGCCTACGCCGACTTTGCCGAACTGCCCGCCTACATGGCGCGTCAAAAGGATAATCTGGAATTGCTGAACGATCCGACCCCGCGCACTCTCGCCAGCCTGATGACCTTCGATGTGACTGGACGGCGCATGTCGCTCACTGTTCCCATCGAAGATATTTTCTTCTCGCCCAAGGGATAAAGCCTCGGAGCGCGGACTTAAGTCCGCCGCCCACGCAGACTGAAAGTCTGCAATCCGTTATATAAAGAGACCAGGTTTCTTTTCGAAACCTGGTCTCTAACTTCATTACTACTCTTCCTTCTTCGCTTCCATTTCTTTCTTGTGCGCTTCGATAATTCCCGCCGCCAGGTGCTGCGGTACAGTATCGTAGTGGTCGAGTTCCATGGTAAAGTAACCGCGTCCACCCGTGATGGAGCGGATCTGCGTCACGTAACGAAGCATCTCCGCCAGCGGCACGTGCGCGATGATGACAGTATTGCCGCGCTCCGATTCAGTTCCCTGCACGCGGCCGCGGCGGGTGTTCAGGTCGCTCATCACATCGCCCATGTACGCGTCTGGCACAGTGATGCGGACGTTCATGATCGGCTCGAAGAGAACGGGTCCCGCTTGCTCCACCGCGAGTTTGAAAGCCTCACGACCCGCCGTCTCGAATGCAACTGGCTTTGAGTCAACAGGGTGTTCCTTGCCATCGAACACGATGACCCTCACGTTGCTCATCGGGTAGCCCGCAAACGCGCCATGCTCCATGGTAGCCCGAATACCTTTTTCGATGGGCGGCAGGTAGGAACGGGACAGGCTCATGCCCACCAATTCATCGGTGAATTCAAAGTCGCCTTCGGGGTAAGGTTCGATGCGCAGGTGGACTTCGCCAAACTGCCCTGCTCCACCTGTCTGTTTTTTGTGTCGGTACATGGCCGAGCCCTTGCGCGTAATTCCTTCGCGATACGGGACCTTCGGCTGATCGATCAACAGTCCCACCTGGAATTTGGATTGGGCGCGATGCAGGGCCACGTCAATATGCTGATCGCCCATGCCCTGCAGGATGGTCTGACCTGTGGCTTTTTCGTTGTACCATGAGAGGGTCATATCCTCTTCGCAGAGACGCGTGAGCGTGGGGCTGATCTTGGCCGCGTCGGCCTGCGTCCTGGGATGAACGGCGACGCGGTACAGCGCATTCGGATAGTTCGACGCGGGCAGAGTCAGCGGATGCGCCTTGTCGCAGAACGTATCGCCCGTGGCAGAGACCGTCAACTTGGAGACCGAGCCAATATCGCCCGCGTGAATGACTTTGACGGGGATCTGCTCCTTGCCGCGCTGGATGTGCAGACCTGCCATTCGCTCCTCGGCGCCCCTGGACTGGTTCCACACGCGCGCGTCGCCAGTGATCGAACCGCTATACACGCGGAAATAGGTCATCTTGCCTACGAAGGGATCGGCGGTCGTCTTCCAGATGTACGCGGCCAGCGGCCCCGAATCGGAGCAGGTCAGTTTTTCCTCGCCGTCCCTGCCTTGCGCGACTTTCGCGGGGCGCTGGGCAGGCGAGGGCATCAAATCCACGATGGCGTTGAGGAGCGGAGCGATGCCGACCTCGTGTCCGCCCGCGGCGACGAAGACGGGCGCGAACGCCCCAGAGTGGACAACATCCTTGAGGCCGCGAATCAGTTCCTCGTCCGAGAGCGAACCGTTCTCGAGATATTTTTCCAGCAGGGTGTCTTCGCCCTCGGCCGCGGCTTCCACGAGCGCGAAGTGAGCCTCATCCGCCTCGGCTTTCATGTTCGCGGGAATGTCGGTGACAGTCTTGCCGTCGGCCATGTAGGCCTTCATCGTGATGAGGTCAATCACGCCCTTGAATTCATGCTTCTCGCCAATGGGCAATTGCACTTTGACATAACGCCCGCCCGCAACATGCATGAACTCTTCAATGGCCTGATACGTGCGGGAGAAACTGGCATTCTCGCGATCCATGCGGTTGATAACAAGGAAACGCGGCAAACCAAAATCCGCGGCGGTGCGCCAGGCCAGTTCAGTGCCGACTTCGACGCCGCCCACCGAATCCACGAGGATGACCGCGCCATCCGCCACGCTGAGAGCCGAGATCATCTCCCCGATGAAATCGGTATAGCCAGGCGCATCGAGAACGTTGATCTTTTGATCGCGATACTCGATGGGAAGCACACTGGTGTAAAGCGAAAGTTGGCGACGGACTTCCTCTTCATCGTAGTCGGAAGCGGTTGTCCCATCCTCGATCTTACCCAGGCGGGTGGTTGCGCCTGTAAAATGCAAAAACGCCTCGGCCAGCATGGTCTTGCCTGCAGAACCATGCGAGACGAGGGCGATGTTCCGAATGAACTCGGTGGTATACTCTTTCATTATTATCCCTTTCCGCGGAAATGGTGTAAGACCCCCCGATTTTATAGGAACTCGAATAACTTGTCAAAGTGAGAATCGTCATCTCACAATATTACATTATTGAGGTGGTCGTGTTTCAGGTTTTCAACCAATACTCTGCAGTTTTCATTGCGGCGGCGTTGCTACTCATCGCCATCATCTTAACCTTCAGCCACAAACCCCGCTGGCAGGATACCCTGGCCTTGGGAGTCATCACCGCGGGGCTGGTGGCGGCATGGATCGTCCTCCACCCTGTTCAAACTCCGTTGATGGAAGATGCCCAAAAAGTCCAGGGAATGATCGGACAGGGCCAGCCCGTCCTGTTGGAATTCCAATCGCCCTACTGTATTGCCTGCACAGAAATGAAACCTGCCGTGGACCGACTCGAACAGGAACTCAATGGGCAATTGCTCATCATCCGCCTCAACATCCAGGAAAGCGTCGGACGCGAACTCGCGCCCGTTTACAACTTCGAATACACGCCCACCTTCATCTTCTTCGACGCGCAGGGAAATGAAGTCTGGCGCCAAGTCGGCGATCTCGATGTGAAACGCGTGAGGGAATCCATTTCGGGTAAGTGATTCTCAACGCGAATTGCTCAGTACCGCAAGATTCATCTTGCGCCTCCCGCTGGCAACATGAATGTTGCGGTACTTGTTCCAACACCACCCATGAACCTCCATCGCCTGCGATTTTGGTGGATGTACCTCCGCCGCCCACCCTGGGATAGCGGCGTCACGCCCCCCGAACTCTACGATTTCATCGCGACCCATCCCGCAGGCCGCGCCATTGACCTCGGGTGCGGCACAGGCACAAACGTCCTCACCCTCGCCCAACATGGCTGGCAGGTGACGGGCGTGGATTTTGTACCGCGCGCAATCTCTCTGGCTAGGCATAAAACGAAAAACGTAAAGAATAAAATTGATCTGCGCGTTGGCGACGTAACCGATTTGCACGACATCACAGGCCCCTTCGATCTCGCGCTGGACATCGGCTGTTTCCACGGCCTCGAAAACAAATCCAAATATCTGGATGAACTCAACCGACTCCTCGCCCCAGGCGGACACTGGCTCTTGTACGGATTCGTCAGACCCGCCTCGCAACCTTCTGGACGGGGGCTGGACGCGGCCACCCTCGACTTAATCCAGGCCCGCGGCTTCTCGCTCCTCTCCCGCACGGATGGCTTCGAGAGAGGGGATCGTTCATCGGCGTGGTTTTTGTTCCAGAAATAACCCAAACCATGCACCCCATCCTCGAATTCGACCCCACCCGCGAAGCCCTCATCGAGCCATCGAAAGTGGTTCGTCCGCGCGACGTGCCTGAGCATTGCGTCATCTGCTTCTTCAAGGAAGTGATCGAAAAAGTTGTGGAAGAACACAACGCCAAAATCCTGCTGGAAAGCAAGTGGGAAGATGGAAAGCACGTCGTCTACGAAATCGAATTCAAAGGGAAACCATTGGCCTTCTTCCACCCTGGCATCGGCTCCGCGCTGAGTTCATCCCTGCTGGAAGAAAACATCGCCCGCGGCTGCAAAAAATTCATCGCCTGCGGCGGATCGGGCGTCCTCGTCAAAGAACTCGCGGTCGGACATCTGGTTGTCGTCACCAGCGCCGTGCGGGACGAGGGCGCGTCCTACCATTACCTGCCCCCCTCCCGAGAAGTGATCGCCCATCCCGCGGGTGTGAACGCGCTGGTCAACACGCTGACCGCGCGCGGCGTCCCGCATCTTTTGGGAAAAACGTGGACGACCGATGCCCCCTATCGCGAAACGCCCAACAAAATTGCGGCGCGAAAGAACGAAGGATGTCTCACCGTCGAAATGGAAGCCGCGGGGATGATGGCCGTCGCCCAATTCCGCGACGTCATCTTCGGGCAAATCCTCTACGGCGGCGATGATCTGAGCGGCTCGAAATGGGACAACCGTGGCTGGCAATCGCGCAGTGAGATCCGCGAAAGTCTCTTCTGGCTCAGCGCCGAAGCCTGCCTCTCCCTCTAATACTTTTCTCTGCTCTCTGTTTTCTGCTTACTGGTAACTCATGAACCTCCTCTTCCTCTTCCTCGATGGCGTCGGCCTCGGTGCGGACAATCCCGACATCAATCCCCTCGTCCGCGCGGAGATGCCAAACTTGCGCGCCTTGCTCGGAGAAAATCCGCTCATCGCGGCGAGCGCGCCCCTCGAAACAGAACGCGCCACACTCGTCGCGTTGGACGCGTCTCTCGGCGTGGAGGGTCTCCCCCAATCGGCCACAGGTCAGGCCGTGTTGCTGACGGGCGTCAACATTCCAAAAGAAATCGGCCAGCACTACGGCCCAAAACCGAATCCCGCTGTTGCCTCCTACCTCACCAACGGCAGCACGCTCTTCTCCTGGCTACGCGCAAACGGCAAAACCGCCGCTCTGCTCAACGCCTATCCCCCGCGCTATTTTCATGGCATCGATTCTGGCAAGCGCCTCTATTCCTCCGTGCCGCTGGCGCTCACGAACGCGGGCTTCCCCCTCTTCACCAAAGACGATCTCTACGCGGGCCGCGCCCTCTCGGCAGATTTCACGGGCGAGGGCTGGCATGGTTTCCTCGGCTTCGACGATGCGCCCACCCTCCCCCCTTTCGAAGCCGGGCGCAAAACCGCCGAACTCGCGTTGCAATACGACTTCGCCTTCTTTGAATATTGGGCCAGCGACTACGCGGGACACAAACAGGACATGGACGCGGCCTGCTCGCTGCTCGCTTCTTTCGACGGGATGCTGGGCGGCCTGCTCGACGCGTGGGACGACGCTCGCGGCCTGATCCTGCTCACCTCTGACCACGGCAACCTCGAAGACCTGTCCACGCGGCGGCATACGGACGCGAACGTGCCTGGGCTGGTGATCGGCGCAAAAGCGGCGCGCGAGAAGTTTGTAGAGGGGCTGGTGGATTTGACGGGCATTGCCCCCGCGATACGAAAAGCGATTCTGAACGACTGAAGTCGTTACTACGCGGGTTCTTAAAAGGTCAATCGACAAAGCGCATGAAGACTTGATTGGATATGAGTCTGGCGGAGGGAGTTAATCGTATTGCTTGTTGCGTATTACGCATTCCGTTTTCCGAATTTTGGATGGGGATTCTTTCCAATAGATTTAAGCGGAGGAGGTCTTCGATTTCTTTTGGATAGACTTCCATCAACTCGCGGCCAAAGCGGGATTTGAAATCTTCTTCGGAAACGCCCTCGATCAGCAAACGAAGATTGTTGAGCATATACTCGTCCATGTCGTCGCGTTCGGTTTGGCGATGGTGATTGACTATGACGGGGGTCAGAGGAAAGGGATATTGCGTATTCCGTATTCCGTCACCCTGTGTACCTGTGTACGTGTGTACTTGTGTACCCCTTTCAGATTGCGCCAATCGTTCGATATAAGTCTTGATGCGGAGGGCGTTGGAGTAGCGGTAGCCGTTGGCGTATCCGTGCGCGCCCGCGCCGAGACCGAGATAGGGGAGGGAATGCCAGTATTGGAGGTTGTGGCGGCATTCAAATTCAGAATTCTGAATTCTGAATTCTGAATTTTTCCTTGCCCAGTTGGAAATCTCGTAGTGGATGTAACCGTTTGATTCAAGATACTCCTCTGCCCACTCGTACATGTCCGCGGCGAGATCGGGATCGGGGAGAGGCAGGAGGCCGCGTTGCGACCAGTGTCCAAAAGGCGTGCCGTGCTCGAGGGTCAACGCGTAGGCGGAGATGTGTTCGGGGTGGAGGTCAACGATTCTTTTGAGTGTAGTTTGCCATGAGGCGAGGGTCTGTTCGGGAAGGCCATAGATGAGGTCGAGGTTGAGGTTGTGGAAGCCCGCCTGCCGCGCCCATTTGACCGATTGAATCACATCGAAGAAATCGTGGGTGCGCTCGAGCATATGGAGTTCGAAAGGATTGGCAGATTGAACGCCGAAGGAGAGGCGGTTGATCCCCGCCGCGCGGATTTGTTGGAGGAAGTCGGGCGAGGTTGTGCCAGGGTTGGCTTCGATCGTCGCTTCGAGGTCGGGCGCTCCGCGGAATGCGAAGGCGGCGCGCAACGCGTCCATGATGGAGGCCAGTTGAGGTCCAGAAAGAAGCGAGGGAGTCCCGCCGCCGAAGAAGATGGTCTGAATAGTCGCGTGGTCAGATGGCCGCGTAGTCGCGATAAAGTCAATTTCACGGATGAGCGCGTCAACATAGGCGGGAATCAAAGACTCCTGGCCCGCGTAAGTGTTGAAGTCGCAGTAGGCGCAACGATGGACGCAGAAGGGGATGTGGAGATAAATGGAGGTGTCAGGTGTCAAGTGTCAGGTTCCAGGTATCAAGTTTCAGGTGTCAAGTTGCGGCGAGGGAGACCAATGAGGAGGGCGATGGGGCCAAGGAGGAGAATCCACATGGCGGCGCCGATGCCAAAGTTGTGAGCGGCGAGGCCGATGCCAAACGGCAGAAGCCGTCTTCGGTTCGGCCAGCAAACAGGCCGCGCCAATTTTTTGATATGGCGGCCACGGAAGCGATTTTGTAAAACCGTTGAGGATGCGAATGGTCACGCGGATATTTAACCACAAAAATCTGTCCGCCAGCCCAACCTGCTTTTGATGATATAACTCGCCCAATGAAAACCGCCCGCATCCTCATCATCCTTGCCGCGCTTTTGTTGACCAACTGCGCCAGCCCGACTCGACCTCCGCTTGTGGATTCGACTCCTCTCCCCAGCCCGACTCTCCCTCCCGCGTCGCTTCCATTCGACCCGATGCCGTCTCCTGCTCCGATCTACGAGCCCACGCTGACGAGTCCCAGCGGCGCGTTCGCGTCGGCGCGGATCGAGTTGGTCGCGAATATCGAGACCGCGGGAGTCTACGTCAGCGGGGAAAATCTGCCAGAAAACGCGTCCCTCCTCTATCGGTCCAGCACGGATGCGGATTGGCGCGAGGGGCATCCAATGATCCAGATAGATGACGGTCGGTTAGTCGGGAGTCTGTTCGGGCTGAGCGAGTCCACCCAATATTTTGTCAAAGTGACGAGCGGCGAATCCGAGATCAGCGGCGTCGTTTCGACCCAACCCGAAGCGTTGACGTTCGCGCCGCAGAAAATCATTTACGTGAATGCCAGCGCGCCCGCGGGCGGCGATGGCTCGGAAGCCGCGCCGTTCCAGACGATTCAGGAGGGCGTGGATCGCGCGTCCGCGGGGACGCAGGTGCTGGTGGCCGATGGCGTGTATCGCGAGGAAGTCACCTTCCCTGCTTCGGGCGCGGACGGGCAATGGATCCAAGTGAAGGCCGCGGGGACGGGCGCGGCGCTCGACGGCTCGGAGATTTTGGAGGGCGAGTGGAACGTCGTCCCGAAGGCGACACAAGTTTGGTCGTTCCGATTGAAAGGCGTGGTCGGGTACGTGGCGCGCGACGGGAAACATTTCCATCAATACGCGGACATGAAAGCCCTGTTGCGAAGCCGCGGAGAAGCGCAAACGACCGTGACTGAGGGCTGGTTCCACGACACGAAGAGCGGCTGGCTCTACGTCCGAAGCGCGGACGAACCGTCGGGTCACGCGTGGCGCGCCGCCGTCCTGGATGAGGCGTTCCACGTGGACGGCCGCGACTGGATCTGGATCGAGGGCTTCGACATCGGCTACTACGGACGCTCCAGCGGCGGTTGCGGAATCTGCGTGTTCAACGCGTCGCATCTGGTCATCCGCAACAACCGCATCCACAATTTGCAAAAAGGGATTTACGTCAACTGGGAGGGCGGCGATCCCGCGCGGGGCAACGACACGCGTATCGAGTTCAACGAAATCTTTGACCCAGGCGTGGACGAACTGCAATGGGATTCTGCCAAAGGTACCTACGCCGAGGGGACGGGGATTATTTTAAGGGGACATGTCGGCGCGATCGTGCGCGGCAACTACCTCCACAATTTTTTCAACGGCATTTATACAGGCACGACCGCGGGCATTGACAACCCCGAAATCGCCCGCGACGCGGACATCTACAACAACGTAATGGATCACATCAGCGACGACGCTCTCGAACCCGAAGGCGCATGCGTGAACCATCGCTTCCGCGGCAACCGCGTGGACACGATGCTGGTCGGATTCTCCAACGCGCCCGTCACGCAGGGACCGACGTGGGTCATCCGCAACCTGTTTACCAATTTCACCAGCACGAGCATCAAATGGTCGCGCAATCCCGCTGGCGCGGTTTTCATCTATCACAACACCTTTTACACGAACGCGCCCGACCTGAACGCCATGAGCATGATCACCATCGGTCACAACGCCGTGATGCGGAACAACATTTTTCAGGGAAACGGATTCGCCTTCGAAGAGTCACTCTACAATTCATCGGGCATGGACTGGGACTACGACAACTGGCACACCACGCGCGACGCGTCACTCCCCCACTTCCGCTGGGAGACGGCGGACTACCTGAGCATGTCCCTGCTCTGCGCCGCGACGGGATTGGAATGCCACGGCCACGATTCCCCGCCTGGGTTTGCGAATCCGCTCGGCGGCGACTTTACCCTGCTCTCCTCGAGTTCAAACATTGACCGAGGAGCGGTCATCCCCGGAATCAACGTTAACTTCGCTGGTAGTGCGCCTGATATTGGCGCATTTGAGTATGTGAGTCCGTAAATAAAACAGAACTCCGAGTTTTTGGGACTCGGAGTTCTCGATTTCTACACCAACATTCTGACAGGGTTTTCGAGGAACCCCGCCAGCGCTTGCACCTTCGGCTGGGCCGCCTCCGCACCGTCGCTGATGCGGTGGTCAACGGAGATGGCGGCTTTCATCCGCCAGTCTATTCACGGCAATTTTTCAAGATCGGCAAGATCCTTTGGCCTTCCGCTGGCTTTCTTGTTCTTTTTGAGATGCTCCAAGTCTATCAGGTCAACTTCCACCCCATCCAGTTCATCTACAACGCGCGCCTGATAGCACTCATCGAAATCAACGCCGGAGACGAAAGTACAGATTTCAAGTTTAAGCGGCGGAACTCCCATGCGGACGATTTGCTTCTCCTTCAAGAATAATTCTGGCTTAAGTTCGGGGAGGTCGAACCCAAAGGCTTTCAATGCGGCAACAAGTCTCTCTGCGTTGTCAGGATGAATCGCGACCCATATATCCATATCTTCTGTGGCGCGGGCGTAACCATGATAACCAACCGCATATCCCCCAATCAGCAGGTAGCGGACATTATGTTCTTTGAGCAATTTCAAGAACTCTTTGAAGTCGAGCGGTAGCTCTAGATCCATAATTGATCCTCCGCAGAAGTTCCATGTGCTGCAAGCGTTCGCGCGGTGTTTTGGAAAGCCAATATTCTTTGTCTTGCCTGTCGGCTTCCTCAAAGGAAGATACAACCGAGAAGGCAGTTCGGTCCATTCGGGGAAATTGCGTTGCGTCCATGTGCAAAGTATAACATAGGCAAGAACTCCGAGTTTTTGAAAAACTCGGAGTTCTGATAATTTACACCAACATTCTGACAGGGTTTTCGAGGAACCCCGCCAGCGCTTGCATGAACTGAGCCGCCTCCGCTCCATCGCTGATGCGGTGATCAACGGAGATGGCGGCCTGCATGCCATCGGCCTGATCTATCCCAATGGTTGTCTGCTCAACAAATGTTCAATTTCAAAGCCATCATCCAATTCATCCCAATAAATGGCAAAGCCGCCCGGTTCGATTCTCCATTTTGCGCGTTGTTCGGGCTTCGCTTTTGCCAGCCATTTGAGCCAATCCAACTTGTCAATAGGCAGGCTAATTTCCCGCCCATCGCTGAGAAAAACATGCAACGTGTTACCTTCGAAGCGAAGTCCTTTCGCTTGAACTTGAGTATCAATACTAATGGTTGAAGTAATCATTCCAAGCCTCCAGTAATCTGTCCTGGTTTTTGAGAGCCAGTCGCACGATGCGATTAAGTTCGGGTTGGTTGTAGCCGTGATTGTATTCGATACTCACAGGCAAAAGCCAAATTTTGGCGACAGCATCCCCATGGATAACATGCACATGAGGAGGCTCTTGAATATCGGAAGAGTAAAAACGAAATTTGTATCCGTCAATTAAGATAGTCGGCATATAAATAATTCTACACCCAATTTTCCCTATACCAACATCCTGACTGGATTTTCCAAAAACCCCGCCAGCGCTTGCATAAACTGCGCGGCTTCGGCTCCATCGCTGACGCGGTGGTCAACGGAGATGGTGGCCTTCATCCGCCAGCCGACTTTGATCTGACCAGCCTCAACAACTGCCTTCTCCATTGCGGAGCCAATCGCCAATATCGCGGCTTCGGGCGGATTGATGATGGCGATAAAGTCTTCGACATCATACATTCCCAAATTGGAGGTGGAGAAGGTCGAGCCATCCACATCGTCAGGTTTGACTTTGCCATCGCGGGCACGCGCGGCCATGATTTTGACTTCGCCCGAAATCTGACGCAAGGTCTTCTGGTCGGTGTCTTTGACGACGACGGTCATCAATCCGCCAGGGACGGTCACTGCCACACCGACGTTGACGTGACCGAACTGAGTCACTTCGTTGCCTTTGATGGTCGCGTTCAAATTCGGGAACTGACGCAGGGCCAGCGACACGGCCTTGACGATGAAGTCGTTGACCGACACTTTTTCATTGTCGCCCAGGAAGGCATTGATCTGCTTGCGCATTTCCATCAGCGCTTCCATCTTGTATTCGTGCGTCACGTAGAAGTGCGGGATGGTGGTTTTCGATTCCACCAGACGGCGGCCAATCGCCTGGCGGAGTTTGGTGGTGGGGACGACCTTGTCTTCGGTGGAAGTTGGTAACTGGTAATTGGTAATTGGCGCAGGCTTTTGACTGATCACTGATGACTGGTCACTGATCACTGCCTCCACATCCTTGCGGACGACGCGACCGCCAGGTCCCGTCCCTTGGACGGAAGCCAGGTTGACGTTGTTGTCTTTGGCAATTTTCTTGGCCAGCGGGCTGGCTTTGACAGGTCCCGCCGCGGGGGAGGAAACGGCCTGAGAAACAGAGGCCGCTGCGGGCGGAGTCTGCATCATCCCCGAAGGGGAAGGCGCCGCGTCCGACTTTGGACGTTCGGCCTTCGACTGATCACTGATCACTGGTGACTGCTCACTGATCTTCTCCCCCGCCACACCAATCACCGCGATCGGCGCGTTGACGGGAACACTCGTGCCAGCGTCCACGATGTGCTGCAAGACAACGCCGCTGGCGGACGATTCCACTTCGACGGTGGCCTTGTCGGTTTCGATCTCGGCCAGCACATCGCCTTTGTTAATGGGTTCGCCGACCTGCTTCACCCAGCGGATGAGCGTGCCTTCGGCCATGTCGAAGCCGAGTTTGGGCATGTTGATGGTTTCAGCCATTATTTCAACACCTCCTTTGCCGCGGCCACGATGTCGGGAACCTGCGGGAGGGCGGCTT
>DYKX01000164.1 GCA_020722375.1 Anaerolinea thermophila | reverse complement strand
GTCCATGAAATTCTGAAGTCGGAATGATGAATTACGAACTCATGTTACGCAGTACCGCAAGATTTATCTTGCCCCCCCGAAGCGCAAAATGAATTTTGCGGTACAACCGCGCTATGAAAGAAGCCTCCCGAAATGGGAGGCCTCTATTTTACACGCGTTGCGCGCTGCGTTCTACTTTCCCTTCAGGAAGTTTTCGATCATGCTGGTGAATTCCATCGGGAAGATGTACTTGGTGGACGCGCCATTACCCAGTGACTTGAGGGTGTCGAAATACTGGAGCGTCATCGTCTTCTGGTCGATCATCTTGGCAGAGCCGAAGATCTTCTCCAATGCCACCGCATAACCTTCCGCACGCAATGCCTGGGCGAGTTTCTCACCTTCGGCTTGCAGGATGGCGGCCTGCTTCTGGCCTTCCGCACGGAGGATGGCGGATTGCTTCTCGCCTTCGGCCACGTTGATCGCGGCTTCGCGCGTACCCGTCGACTCGGTCACGACTGCGCGGCGGACGCGTTCGGCCGACATCTGGCGGTTCATCGCTTCCTGGACCTCGCGCGGCGGAATGATCTCGCGGATTTCCACGTTGGTCACTTTCACGCCCCAGCGCTCGGTCACTTCATCGAGACGGGTGCGGAGCATGGTGTTGATGTGTTCACGCTCGGACAGCACATCATCGAGCGGAATACCACCGATGACGGCGCGGAGCGTGGTGGTCGCCATGCCTTGCGCGGCCACTTCAAAGTTACCGACCTGCAGAACCGACTCGGCAGGATCGAGCACTTTGTAATACCACAGGAAGTCGATCGAGATGGGGGCGTTGTCCTTCGTGATGGAGGTCTGGTGCGGAATCTCGCGCACCTGCTCGCGCAAGTCCACTTTCACGGCACGGTCAATGATGGGGATGAGCAGGATCAAGCCCGGGCCACGCGTGCCCACGCATCGTCCCAGGCGGAAGACGACCAACCGCTGGTACTCAGGCACGATGCGGATGGCGTTCGTCAGGAAGACGAATCCACCCACGCCAACAAGCAGGATGGCGCACAATACGTAGATGAAACTATCCATGATATTCTCCTTTTGGTTTGAATGACTATTTCGTGGATGAATCGGCTTCCACGTCGAGAATGAAACCGTCCCTTGCTATGACTTTGACTTGCTTTCCTGCGGGAATGGGAGTCTTGCTGCGCGCACTCCACAACTCACCTGCTACCTGCACCGAACCCTCCTCAAAAATACGCGTCTTGGCTTCGCCCACCTGCCCCACCAGCGCGGACAGGTCATGCATCGGCGGCGTCATGATGGCCTGAATGGATTTGCGGACAGCCAGCCATACGAAGGCCGCATACATCAACGACGCGGTGAGCGCGACGAACGGATTCACGCCAGGGATATACCATTTTTCGCCGATGAACAGGTACGCGGAACCAACGACCAGTCCCAAAATCGAAAGGGCGAGAAAGGCCTCCCGTTTCGGCTTGCGGATGGCATAGATGAAAGGCACAAGACTCACGATGAGCAGGATCAACGCCCACAGGTTGAATTCAAGTTGGGTGATGGCGTAACCCGCCAGCAGCAGGCTGAAGAACGCGCCAATTTCCAATCCCCCCGTCCCCGGCGTGACGAGCGCCAGCAGGCCCAGTAAAGTCCCCACCAGCAGGAGCAGATACGCGAGATTCGGATCAAGCAAAATGTTCATGGCATCTCCTCTTACAGCGACATTATACAACCAATTGTTTGCGCCTTGATTCACACAGATTGATTTTGGCTCATCTGTAAAGAGTGTGCAACGTGACAGTCACTTCGGAAGTGACTGTCACGTTGTCGCACAGATTCTACACATGAGCCTTGATTTTATGCGTTTCTTACGTTAGCAAATGGATAAATCATCGCCTGTAAATACACCAGGCGCATGGGAAACTCGCAATGGGAAGGCTGTATAATGGGCGCACAATTACCCCCTCCCGCCTTCCGCGTCCTCCCCCATTTTCGCAGAAAATGGAGGAGGGACGGGGTGGGGGTTTCAAGGAGCCTTCATTGAACTTCCAACACATCTGCGTCATCGGCCTCGGCTACATCGGCCTGCCCACCGCCTCCACCTTCGCCGCGTATGGTGTGAACGTCCTCGGCGTGGACATCAACGAATCGATTCTCGCCACGCTTCGCAACGGCGACATCCACATCCACGAGCCTGGCCTGCGCGAGGAATTCCAGTCCGCCCTCAAGACGGGACGACTGACGTTCGCGTCTCAGCCCGCGCCCGCCGACGCGTTCATCATCGCCGTCCCGACTCCCTTCTACGAGGGCGAGTACGGCGAAGCGAACGGGGTGCAATTCAAAAAAGCGGATATGCGCGCTGTGACCTCCGCGGCCGAGTCCATCGTCCCGCACTTGCAGAAAGGGAACCTCGTCGTGCTCGAGTCGACGTCCCCGCCGCGCACCACCGTGGACCTCGTCCGTCCGATCCTCGAGCGTTCTGGACTTGTGGCTGGCCGCGACTTTCATCTGGCCTACTCTCCCGAACGCGTTTTGCCCGGGCAGATTTTGCGCGAACTGATCGAGAACGCGCGCGTCATCGGCGGCGTGACTCCCGAATCCGCGCAGGCGGGACGCGACCTGTACGCGACATTCGTCAAGGGACAGATCATCCAAACCGACGCGACCACCGCCGAAATGGTCAAACTGATGGAAAACACCTATCGCGATGTCAACATCGCCATCGCCAACGAGTTCGCCCGTCTCGCAGAGCGTTTCGGCGTGGATGTGTGGGAGGCCATCTCCATCGCCAGTCTGCACCCGCGCGTCAAAATTCTCTCGCCTGGTCCTGGCGTGGGCGGACATTGCATCAGCGTGGACCCGTGGTTCTTCGTTGAGTCCGCGCCCGAACTCACGCCGCTCATCTATCATGCGCGTCTCGTCAATGACGGGCAGCCTCGTCAGGTGGTGGAACTCGTCCGAAAAGCAGTCGGCCCGCTCAAAGGTCGAAAGATCGCCGCGCTCGGTCTCGCGTACAAGCCCGATGTGGATGACCTGCGCGAGAGTCCCGCCGCGGAAGTGATTCATCTTCTGCAAAAAGGAGGCGCGCTCGTCAAAGCCTTCGAGCCGTTCAAACCCGAAGGCTTGCCGAACATGGAATGTGTCTCCACCCTCGAGGCCGCCGTCAAAGACGCGGATGCCATCGTCCTGCTCGTCAACCACACCGAACTCCGCGCGCTTACACCCGATACGCTCCGCCCACTCACTTCGGCAAATGTTTTGGTGGACACCGTCAATGCCTGGCATGGACGCGATTGGGAAAAAGAAGGATTTTCATATCATCGTCTAGGAGTAACCAAGTAACATCATGAAACGAATTCTGTTCATTCTTTTGAGCGCGGTTCTTTTGCTATCCGCCTGCGCGCAACCCACTCCCCTGCCAACACTCGTTCCGACAGCCACCCTGCCGCCCACCGCGACATTTACTGCTACACCGACTCCCCCGCCGACGCTCACGCCCACCGCCACCCAAAATCCCGACCCCGCCACGTGGACGAAGGAGGAGGTGCGCGCCAATCACGAAAAAGAGCGGCTGGCCTATCTCGAAGAGCAGGGCGCCGCGCAGTCCATCCCCGCGCTGGAATATCACGGCGATAATTATCGGATTCCCTTTGGCGCGGCGGTGGTGGAACTCAGCCCCGAGAAATTCGAAGAGCAAATGGCCTGGTTTCACGAAAACCACGTCCACGCGGTGACGGGCGAGGAACTGCGCGACTGGCTGAACGGCAACATCGAACTCCCCGCCCGCTCCGTGATTTTGACCTTCGACCTGGGCAATAACGGCATCAACAGCGTCCCAAGGATGCTCGAAGTCTTCCGCAAATATCAAATGTTTGGGCTCTTCACCATCACCCATTACGGGATGGACGCGGGCACTTCCGTTCTTTGCCCCGATGACCGCTGTTGGGATGTTTTCCGCGACGCGCACAATTCGGGTTACGTCACCATCGGCACGCACACCATCTCTCATGCAGATTTTTCGCTCAAGACCAGGGAAGATGGTCTGGCCGAACTGACCGAATCGAAACGCATCATCGAGGAAAAGATCGGCAACGGCTGTGAAGTTTTCCTGCTCACCTGGCCGTTGGAGGCTGTTCCCTCCTGGGCGAAGGATCTTAAAACCATCGGCATTGACATCGCCTTTGGCGGCAACACCTACCCCATCTTGCAAAACGCGGCCTGGAAAGACAAGCCCGAAGACTGGTTCAAACTGCCGCGCATCCTGCCGCCCAACAGCGACGGCATCTCAGGCCGCCCGGCTGGGAAGACGCTCGAAGAGATCATGCGAATGTATACTGCTTCCTGGGAATGAAGCGTAGGCACGTACACAGGTAGACACGTACACAAGTAGACAAGTAGACA
>DYKX01000163.1 GCA_020722375.1 Anaerolinea thermophila | reverse complement strand
TCGTCCGAGATCAGGCGGGACTTTCGTTCGGGTCCCATCACGACGCGCTCGATCGCCTCTTCGAGGTCGGGCTGGGTGATGGCCTTCTTGTTGCGTCGCGCCGCGAGAATGGCGCCCTCGTTGACGAGGTTTTCCAAATCCGCGCCCACAAAACCGGGCGTGCCGCGCGCCAGCGAAGCGAGATCCACAGATGGATCCAGCGGCTTGCCCTTCACGTGGACTTTCAAAATCGCTTCGCGTCCCTTCACATCGGGACGGTCGAGCGTGACGCGGCGGTCGAATCGGCCGGGGCGCAGGAGCGCCGGGTCGAGCACGTCGGGACGGTTGGTAGCCGCCATGATGATGATATTGGTGTCGGTGTCAAAGCCGTCCATTTCCACGAGCATCTGGTTGAGGGTCTGCTCGCGCTCATCGTGCGAACCGCCGAGGCCCGCGCCGCGCTGGCGTCCGACCGCGTCGATCTCGTCCACGAAGACGATGCAGGGGGAGTGACGCTTGGCCTGGTCGAATAGGTCGCGCACGCGGCTCGCGCCGACCCCCACGAACATCTCCACGAATTCCGAACCGGAGATGGAGAAGAACGGCACGCCCGCTTCTCCCGAAACAGCCTTGGCGAGAAGCGTCTTGCCCGTGCCGGGAGGGCCAACCAGAAGAACGCCCTTCGGGATGCGCGCGCCGAGTTGGATGAACTTCTGCGGCTCTTTCAGGAACTCGACCACTTCCTTGAGTTCCTCCTTGGATTCCTCCACGCCCGCCACATCGTTGAACGTGACGGTGGGATGGTCGCCGCTGAACATGCGGGCGCGGCTCTTGCCGAACGACATGGCCGCGTTGTTCGATCCCTGCGCCTGACGGAAGATGAACCACATCACGCCCACCATCAACAACACAGGCAGGACGTATGCCATCGCGCCCAGGACGCCCGCCCACTGCGAGGGCGTCTTGGATTCGATCTTGATGTTATCGGGACTGAGTTTTTCAGGCGACACACCCAGGTCGAGTAATTGCTGAACAAGCGTGGATTCGGGTTCTTTCTGCGATGTCTTTTCGCTCTCCGCGGTGGCTTCACTTCCACTCTTGTAAAGCACGGTCAGGCCATTGTTTTCATCAATAGTGATCTTTTCCACTTCGCCGTTTTGAACGGCCTGCGCGACCTCGTTGATGGTCAACGGTGGTTCGTTGACGCCGCCTTCCCGCTGGAAAAACGTGTAAATCATGGCCAGGATTGCCACCACGAGGATAAAGGTAACGAGAAATGATTGATTACGTTGCTGATTCAAAGGAGCCTCCAAATACAAATGCCATTATACCAACTGTATCAAAATAAAAGCGCTTTCGAGGATTTCTTATACGATTTTCTAATATATACCCACGGTCACAAATTCCTGCCAAAAGCAGCCAGATTTGTCATTCCAACAACAATTCCACAGGACAATGGTCGGAGCCCTGCACATCCTCGTGAACGATGACATCCTTCACGCGGGGGAAGAGTTTTTCGGATACGAGGAAATAATCCAGCCGCCATCCGATGCCGCGGGCGCGGGCCGCGAAGCGATACGTCCACCAGGTGTATTGGACCTTGTCTGGATAGAGTCGGCGATAGGCGTCCACAAATCCGTGATCGAGGAATTTCTGCACCCACTCGCGTTCCTCTGGCAGGAAGCCCGAGGTAGTCTCGTTCTCTTTGGGATTCTTCAGGTCAATCGGCATGTGGGCGGTGTTGAAATCGCCGGTGATGACGATGTTCTCGCCGCGCGCATGCAACTCATCACAGATCTCCAGCAGGCGCGCATAGAAATCGAGTTTGTAGCCCACGCGCTCCTGTCCGCGTTGCCCGTTGGGGAAGTAAATGTTGAACAGGAGAAAGTTTGGGTGACGGGTGCGGATGACGCGTCCCTCGATGTCGAAGCGCGGGGACGACAGACCCAGCTCCACGTCGAGAGGCGAAGCGGCAGTAAAGGTGGCGACTCCGCTATAGCCCGGACGTTCGGCCGGGTTCCAGATAACTTCGTAGCCGTCGCGCGTCCGCTGTTCCTCCTTCAACTGGTCGGGCCGCGCTTTGATCTCCTGCAAACAGAGCACGTCGGGTTGTTGGGCAAAGGCCCAATTCAGCGCGTTCTTTCCAAGTGCGGCGCGAATTCCATTAACATTCCATGTGATGATTTTCATCGGTCATTCGCTTTTCATGGTAAACTTGTTTCGGCAGGTTATCATGAGCAATCAATCTGAAAAATTTATTCTTTGCATCGAAGACGAACCAGAGATGATTGATTTGATCAGTCTCATTCTGGAACGCCGCGGCTTTAACGTGCAGGGCGCGGCGGGCGGAACCGAGGGGATCAAGAAAGTGCGCGAACTTCATCCCGATCTGGTGTTGCTGGATTTGATGATGCCCGATCTGGACGGCTGGGAAGTATACCAGCAAATGAAAGCCGACGAAGCGACGCGCGACATCCCGGTCATCGTAGTCACCGCAAAGGCGCAGAGCATTGATAAAGTGCTCGGCCTGCACATCGCCAAAGTGGACGATTACATCGCCAAGCCATTCAGCCCGCAGGAACTTCTCGCCAGCGTCGAAAAAATTTTCCGTCAACAGGGTTGAGCGCGCCAGACGATCTCGGGCGTCCCTCTCACGATAGCAGGGCCGCCCTTTTTTTCATACCTATGACGACACCCCGAAGCATTTTCGTACGGACTCAAAATGGGACGAGCGACGCGCCGCGCGTGACGTGGTGCGCGTCTTTTCTCTGCCGATTGCGCGGACTCACCTTCCGCCGCCCGATCACGCGTGACGAGGGCCTGCTGCTCGTCTTCGGACGCGACAGCCGCGTCGACTCGTCCATCCACATGCTCGGTGTGAGTTTCGACCTGGCTGTGTTCTGGATCAATGACAATAAGCAGGTGGTGGACAAAGTGGTGGCGGGCGCGTGGAAGCCAGCCTATTTCCCGAAATCCCCTGCCCGCTATGTGCTGGAAGTACACGCCAGTCGCATCGACGATTTCGAGGTCGGACAAACCGTCCAGTTCCAAGATGCGTAAAAGTATTCTTCTTTTTCCAGTCATACTCGCCTTGCTGACGCCCCACCCCGCCGCCGCACAGGCCAGCGGACCGGTGTACATCGTCCAATCGGGAGACACCCTCTGGTCCATCGCGATGCGCTTCAACGTCACCGTGGACGAGTTGATTGCCGCAAACAGCCTCCCCAGCGAGAATCTCCAGGAGGGACAGCAACTCGTCATCCCCGGCTACGAAGGGTTGACCGGTTTCCTCGACACCGAAGTGGTCGGCTTCGGCGATTCCCTGCGCGGGCTGGCGCGCCGCAACCAGGTGGACATTCCGCTTCTGCAACGCCTGAATCGCATCATCAGCCCATCCGAATTATATGTAGGCGTGAGTCTCATCGTCCCACAGCAGGACGGCGTGAGCAAACTCACCGCCTCCGCCGCGCCGACTTCGGGCGAGACCCTGCTCGAATTGGCCGTCCGTCAAAATAGCGACCCGTGGACGCTTTCCACGCTGAACAATTTGAGCGGGACATGGAGTACGGTGCCGGGTGAAAGTCTCTACTTTCCCAGCGAGGCAGGCAGCCAGACCGCCAGCGGATTGCCGCCCGCTTTCCTCAGTGCGGAAGTCAAGTCACTGCCGCTGAAACAGGGAGGCACCGCCGAGATTATCGTCCGCGCGGCTGAGGGCGCGACGCTCGGCGGCTTCCTCGTGGACCGCTCTCTGCATTTCTTCGACATGGGTGATGGACGACAAGTCGCGTTGCAGGGCGTCCATGCCTTGCTGGATCCCGGTGTTTACCCGCTTCATCTGGATGCGACTCTTCCCGACGGAAGCGTTCAATCCTACGAACAGATGGTGTTGGTGGTTTCGGGAAACTATCCACTCTATTCTCTCACCGTGAACGATGTCACGACGCTTGACCCGGCCATCATGGAGCCTGAGAATCAAAAGATTCTCGATGTTGTCACACCGGTTACGCCACAGAAATACTGGCAGGAACCATTCCGCATTCCTGTGGACAAACAATACGGAATCACCGCCTGGTTCGGAGACCGTCGTTCGTATAATGGCGGAACGTACACGAGTTTCCATTCGGGCGTTGATTACGGTGTGTATTCCACCGAAAAGCCGTTCGACATCTACGCGCCCGCGCCGGGCGTGGTGGTCTTCAGCGAAAAGCTGACCGTGCGCGGCAACGCCACCATCATCGACCACGGCTGGGGAATTTACAGCGGTTTCTGGCATCAGGAGGAAGTCTACGTTTCAGTCGGAGACATGGTGACGGCCGGCCAATTGATTGGCAAGATCGGCGCGACAGGCCGCGTCACCGGGCCGCACCTGCACTGGGAACTCTGGGTGAATGGCATCCAGGTGGATCCGCTCGACTGGCTGGATGTGTTGATTCCCTGAACGCGAAAAGGAATTTCGAGG
>DYKX01000025.1:17780-26660 GCA_020722375.1 Anaerolinea thermophila | reverse complement strand
TAACCATCCAACTAGGTAACTACTCATTAAACTGCACATGCTTCGTCGCCGCATTTTCAAATTTTGCCAGCGCGCTGCGGAAGATCAACTCCACGCTGCCGACGGGCCCGTTGCGATGCTTCGCCACGATGATCTCGGCGATGTTCTGCTTGGCGGTATCCTTCTCATACTGGTCGGGGCGGTAGATGAACATGACTATATCCGCGTCCTGCTCGAGGCTGTTGTGGACGATGATGTTATTGGCGACAAAATTGTGATGACCCGGAACGGTCAAATCGTAAACCTGTTCCTCGCCATCAGGCTCAATGGAAAGGATGGAGTCCCAATAAATGTCGCTTTCCGCCAGCGTTGTCAGTTCGGATGATTGAACAACTTTGGCAACACGCGCGGCGCGTTCGCGGCTGACATTCTGTTTGTAAAGTCCCGTTCCGCAGTACTGTGTCTCAATCAAGGCTTGCATCTGGCGGGTGGTCATCCCGATTTGTTGCATGGCAGGCACAACATGCTTTCGCCAGATTTCATGTGGAATGATGTCGCGGTTTGTGTTGGTAACGCGCCCGTTAAGATGAGCCTGAATTTCAGTGAGCCTTCCTTGCTTGTATTCACCAACTGTGCCAATTCGCTGAGCAAAGATTTCCAAGTCGGATTTTCCCGTGACGATGACATTTAATTGGTCGCGGCCTTTCCCGTTTTGCGGGACGCGTTTCAGGATGGCGTTAATCCCCAGGCGCAGTAACAGAGTCTGCACATCTTGTGCTAGTCCCAAACTGCTGGTGGCGTAATATGCGATGGGGCGGACTTTCTTTCCCTTCACCAGTTGAATGCTTCCATCCGTCGCCCAGAGATGCCGCAGGAAGATTCCAATAGCTTCATCTGGCTGCTCCCATACCTGCACAGGAACACGTTTTTCATAGGAGCGCAAGCCATAGGCATTCAGTTCCTCCAACCAATCGGTCATTGCACTATGAACGTTGTGTGTATGGCGCCGCGTCGAACTAAGATAGACCTGATACCACTGACGTTCTGGGGATATACGCGGGTTGATTTCCTCACCAAAGACTTCCACTGCCAAATTTGCGACCAATTCAGCCAGGTCTTTTTCGCGGGTCGTGTATTGCATGGCGTGAGTCGGCAGGGTGCAACCGTCACCAATCAAATGTCCCAGCAAGGCTAACTCGGCATTGGACATGGTTTGTTGCGCTTTCTCCACAGGGAGTATCCGCGGGAGTGAAAGATAATCGCTTGTTGTCAGTTCATCCAATCGTTTCCAACCCTGAATTGTAAGAAACCGATGATTGCCTGTGGCGCGGATTTCGCGTCCAAGCCGCGTCTTCATTTTGAATACAGGCTTCGTCCCCGTGCAAAATGCGCGGCTGACGGGCGCGGATTCCAATTTGAGCGTGTCTGGATTGAGCGCCCAAATGTTGAAATCGGACCTACCTTCCAAATCTCGGATCGGCGCGGCCTGACCATTTTCCAGCGCAACCAGCGTATCGCCCGTTAGGCAACCCGACTCGCGTAAATCCGAAAGCACAGGTCTCTTATCCGTCCTCTGTTCCACCGCGCGGGATAACTGCGCCGCGGCCAGCACAGGCACATTCAGTTCGCGCGCCAGCACTTTGAGACTGCGCGAGATGAACGACACTTCCTGCACGCGGTTGTCGTTGCGCGAGTCGCCAGTCATCAATTGGAGATAGTCCACGATGATCAGGTCAATCCCAAATTCCATGTGCAGGCGGCGGCACTTCGTCCGCAGGGCGAGTGGCGTGATGGCTGGGGTGTCGTCGAGAAAAATTTTCGTATCGGAGAAGACTTCGATGGCGTGGGTGAAGAGCGGCCACTCCTCCTGCGTCAACTTGCCCGTGCGCAGACGTTGCGAGTCGATCCCCGTCTCCTGCGCGATCAGGCGTTGCACCACCTGCTCGTTCGACATTTCCAACGAAAAGATGGCCACGTGCTTCTTGTGGGTGAGACCCGCGTTCTTGGCAACGGAGAGCAGGAAGCCTGTTTTACCTTGTCCAGGACGGCCCGCGATGATCAGCAGGTCGGAGGGTTGCAGGCCCGTCAGCATTTTGTCGAGATCAATGAACCCCGTTGGCACGCCGTGGATCTCTTCGGGGCGTTTGTAGAGGTCGTCAATGCGGTCGTAGTAATCCGATAGCACCGAGCGGATCGGTTGCAGGTCGTGTCTCAGCCGCTTCTCGCTGACGTTGAAGACCGCCTTCTCCGATTCGCCCATCACCTCGTCCACACTTGTCTCGGTGTTGTAGGCAATCGAAGCGATCTTATTTGCGGCCGTGATCATCTTGCGGCGGACGGAGTGCTCCTCCACGATTCGCCCATACGATTCCGCGTTGAGCGAAGTTGGCACCTGATTGATGAGCGACGTCAGAAACGCGGGGCCGCCCACCTCTGCCAGTTGTCCCGCACGTTCGAGTTCGTCGGCCACGGTCAGCAGGTCAATGGGGGTACGGCTTTCGTGCAGGCGCGTGAACGCCTCCCAGATCCAGCGCAGGCGGTGGATGTAAAAATCCTCGCCTGTCAAAAATTGCGCCACATCGTAGTAGGCTTCGGGGTTAATCAGCACCGCCCCAACGACGGCTTCTTCGGCTTCTCGGCTGTGCGGAACGGTCGGGGCGGCGGGGGAGGGGGTATCCTCGGGAGGTAGGTAGTCGCTCATAAAACAGAATCACGTTTTCGGGTCGGGGGGAGAAGCGTCGGGTTTGTCGAGATCGAGATCGAGTTTGTCAATGAAATCCTTGAAGACGTCGAGACGTTCGCTGGACTCGTCCACAGGAGGGGGGGCGGCGCTTCTTTCCTTGGACTGCTGGCCGGCCGCGCTTTCAGGCAGGTCCTTCTCAGGGACGATGCTGGCGGCGGACATGACAGTTGGGTCCACGAGGATGGGCACGTGCGCGCGCACAGCGAGGGCGATCGCGTCGGAGGGACGCGCATCGATGCCCATCTCGCGTCCGCCCTGTTCGACGACGATATTTCCATAGAAGATGTCGTCGCGCAGACTGACAATTTCGACTCGCACGATGCGGGCATTGAAACTGGTGAGGAAGTTGCGAATCAGGTCGTGAGTCAACGGACGCGATACTTCCACTTCCTGCAGGGCGATGGTGATGTGCTCGGCTTCGTAGGGGCCGACCCAGATGGGCAGGAACCGTTCTCCGCGCACTTCGCGCAGGATAACCAGCCGCTGGGGTGACATCAAATTGACGCGTACGCTATCAATCACTACTTCTATCATTGGGAACTCCATCGGGGTATGGCCTATTTTAGCACAAGACAGGTCAGACCTGACATGTCTCTGGGAGCATCGGATGATTTTGCGCCTTTTTCACGCGAGCGTATTGACCGATAACGATTCCAATGAGACATGTCAGGTCTTCGCCCGGTTGCCCAGCAATTCCAAATCTAAAACCTTTTGCCACGGATTTACACCGATTAGCACGGATTAGAGCAAAACAATCCGTGAACATCCGTGAAATCAGTGGCTGGTTTATTGTTTTTCGGGATTTTGGGCTCCAGATTTGGAATTGCTGCCGGTTGCCAGGAATCACAAATGCGGCTATAATGCGCCTCGCTCAATCGGGGCGTGGCGCAGTCCGGCTAGCGCGCTTGCATGGGGTGCAAGAGGCCGGAGGTTCAAATCCTCTCGCCCCGACAGAGAGTAAAAAGAGACCAGCCTGCCGGAAGGCTGGTTTTGATTTAAGTCGGCAGTTTCCCAAAGGGTGATTTAATTTAACCACAGATGAAAGGGATAAAAAAGGATTTGTAATAGACCTCTTGCATAAGTCTGCGCAAGAAAAGGCGCATACAAATTCTTTGCCACGAATTACACGGATTTTCACAGATTTGGTTTAATAATCCGTGTTAATCCGTGAAATCTGTGGCTAACGGCACTTTTGCAAGAGGTTTATTGAATCCCTTTCGTCTTTTTCATCTGTGGTTTATCTTTTCACTTGCCAATCCTCCCCCCTTCGATTATCCTTGCGCCCGGGAGTGGTTAAGTCCCGGCGGGCTTCCTGGTCTTCAAAACCTGTGGCGGGTCGCGTTGCGGGCCGCGGTGGGTTCGACTCCCATCCACTCCCGCCTATTTCGTGTTTCGCTGGTCGAGTAGGCGGCGGGTCTCGGTATGCTTTCGGGCTACTCGACCAGCGCCGCCGTACCGAGACCAGCTGTTTCTATAAAGGTGACGCATGTCTCTTCCTGAACCCGAAGTTCTAACCAGTCTCGTTTCCCGTGTATTCCAAATTGAAGACATAACCAACGGTGACTCCCAAAAGGGATGGGTCGTCCGTTACCGCGGCCTGTTACTGGGCGATGATTCGGCCGCGGCGTACGACCAGTTGGCGGATTCCATCCGAGGTTACGGATTGACTCCTCTCTTCCGCAAGGAGGGGGAGAAGCATGTCATCTTCCTCGCGCCGTCCATACCCGAAGCGAAGACGCGCCTGCCGACCATGAACATCGTCCTCTTCATCCTGACGGTCTTCAGCGTGATGCTGGCTGGCGCAACGCCCGAAGGGACTCCGCCCGCTGGCCAGGCCGAGCAGATGCTGTGGCTGCTGAAGAGTATCCTAACGGGCTGGCCGTTTGCGTTGAGCCTGTTGGGAATTTTGCTGGCGCATGAATTCGGTCACTACCTGATGAGCCGCCATCACAGAACAGCCGCGACACTTCCGTATTTCATTCCGCTTCCGTTCAGCATCCTCGGTACGATGGGCGCGTTCATCCAGATGCAGGCCATCCCGAAGAACAAGCGCATTCTCTTCGACATCGGCGTGGCGGGTCCGCTGGCAGGGATGGTGGTGGCGATTCCCGTGCTTTTTCTTGGCCTGTCGCTGTCTGACCTTGGCACTGTCCTTCCCTCGCCCGGTGGATTTATCGAGGGCAACTCGTTGCTCTATTTGATCTCCAAATTTATCGTGTTTGGACAATGGCTTCCCTCGCCCGCAGGCACGAGCGGACTGGCACTCCTCCAGCATTGGATCCAATATTTCTTCACAGGCCAGCCTGTCCCGTTTGGCGGCACGGACGTGTTCATTCATCCCGTCGCGTTCGCGGGCTGGGCGGGACTGCTCGTCACCGCGCTGAACCTCATCCCTGTTGGTACGCTGGACGGGGGACACGTCACCTACGCGTTGTTCGGCGAAAAAGTCCGCAAGGCGTATCCGTTCATTCTCGGCCTCCTCGTGGTTTTGGGCTTTGTGTGGAGCACCTGGTGGCTCTGGGCGGTTTTGCTCCTCTGGCTGGGACGCGTCCACGCGGAGCCGCTCGACCAGATCACCGAACTCGACCCAACCCGCCGCGCGGTCGGGGCGTTTGCCATCCTTCTTTTTATCCTCGTCTTCTCGCCCGTCCCGATGGTGCTACTTGGCTAAAAAAATAATTCTTGGATCGCGGACTTCAGTCCGCAGGGGCAGACTGAAGTCTGCATTCCTTGTTTTCTTCGCAGTCGTGCTGTCCGCCTGCGCGACGCGCGTCGAAACGGCGACCCCGCCCGAGGTCACGCGCGAAGCGAGCCCTGCGGCGGCTACGATCACACCCGCGCCGGTCAGCACGCTGGGAGTCGAGGCTGAGTCCCTGCGCGGAATTGTCATCATGGCATGGCATCCGTGGTTCGGGCCCGAGGCCTCGCTGTTCGAAACGCAGGTCGCGGATTTCAATGCCGCCAACGAGTGGGGCATCACGGTGCTGACCGCGGGACAGTCGAACTATGCCGAGTTGTTCAACAATGTGACGGCTTCGCTGGCCGCGCCCGACAAACCCAACCTGGTAATCGGCCTGCCCGAGCACGCGCTTTTCTGGGACGAACGCTCGGGCGTGGTGGACCTCGCGCCGTACGTCAGCGACCCGATCTGGGGCATGGGCGCGGACGCTGTGGCGGATTTCCCGTCCGTGTTTTGGGAGCAGGACGTGGTGGGGGAGCGGCGACTCGGCATGCCCGCCGAGCGGACGACCCGCCTCCTTTTCTACAACGAAACGTGGGCGCGTGAACTTGGGTTTGGCGCGCCGCCCGCGTCCGCCGACGATTTCCGCGAGCAGGCCTGCAAAGCCAACGCGAGTTTCCGTCAGAACGAAGACCCCAAAGACGACGCGTTCGGCGGTTGGCTGGTGGATACCGACCCAATCACTGCCATGAGTTGGTTGCTGGCCTTTGGCGGCGGCGTGCAGGAGGCGCAGGGCTATCGCTTCCTCCGTCCCGAAAATGTGGACGCCTTTCGATTTGTAAAAACCATCTTCGACGAAGGATGCGCCTTCCGCCTCACCGACACGACCGCCGTGGACGCGTTCGCGAACCGCCGCGCACTGTTCGTGACGGGCGGACTGGAAGACATTGCCGCGCAGTCGCGGGCCTTCCTCACGCTTTCGAGCGCGGACGAGTGGACTCTGATTCCCTTCCCCGGCGAGGCGGAGACGATGGCGGTGTACGGCTCCTCGTACATTGTGATTCCCTCGGATGATGCCAGTCAACTGGCGACATGGCTGTTCGTCCGCTGGCTGTTGGAACCAGAGAATCAGGCGCGCTGGGTTTCGACGACGGGCATGTTCCCGCTTCGCACCTCGACCCTCGACCTGGTGGCGGACTACGCCTCCGCGCATCCACAGTGGGTGCAGGCGGTGAAACTGCTTCCCTTCGCGCAGGGGACGCCGCGTCTCGCCTCGTGGCGTCTGATCCGCCTCGTGCTCGGCGACGGATTCGAATTCATGTTCCGCGTGGACATGCCTGTGGGACAGGTCGCCACCATCCTTGCCGATATGGATCGGGCTGTGGAGGATTTGGTCAAGTAGTCAGATAGTCAGATGGTCTGATAGTCTGATAGTCTGATGGTCGGTTGGTTCGAAAATTGAAAAACGGATCAAATGTATCCTCGATATTCTTTTCCGCCGCGCACTCTCGCAGGTCTCATCGTGGACTGGTTGCTTGCGCGGCGGCGTTCGTTTCGGAGAGACGCGCTGGCCTGCATTGGCCGCCTGGAGCCGCCGCTCCGAATCTTCGGCGGGGAACACATTCCGCCAGCGGGGCCATGCGTGGTCACGTTCAATCATTATCATCGCCCCGATTTCAACGCCATTTGGATGGCGGCCGCCATTGCCTCGCAGGTTCCCGTGGAAATGCACTTCGTGACGACAGGCGAATTGACCTACCCAGGCAAGTGGTACGCGCCTGTTGGAAAGGTTTTCACGAAAATCGTCCTGGCACGCGCGGCGCGCATCTACGGGTTCACGACCATGCCTCCCATGCCGCCGCGCCCCAAAGACGTGGAGGCCCGCGCGAGGTCCGTGCGACGCGTGTTGGACGCGGTACGCCGCGAGAAGGACATCGTCCTCGGTCTCGCGCCCGAAGGCGGGGACAATCCCACAGGCGGGATCGCCATGCCTGCCTCTGGCGCGGGACGATTCGCCCTTCTGCTCGCCGCGGCGGGGCTGCGATTCGTCCCTGTGGGTGTCTGCGAAGCGGACGGCGCGCTCTGTCTCCGCTTTGGCGCGGCCTACGAGTTATCCGTCCCGCGTGGGTTGTCCTCGGATGAAAAAGATGAAGTCGCGGCTACAATGGTTATGTCGCATATCGCCCGTCTATTGCCTGAACGACTACGCGGAATTTTTGACCACGGATGAAATGGATAAAAAGGATGGATGTTTTATCTCTTTCATTCCTTTCATCCGTGGTTGACTTTGGAGCCGAATGAAAAAACTCACCCTTCCCCAATTGCTTGCGCTCAATGCCTACTGGGTTGGCATCTCGTTCATGTGGAACGCGTTGCATCCCATCATCCTGCCTGCCGTCCTGCTCAACTTCGTCCCCGACGCGAAGAAGAACACCTGGCTCGGCATCCTCACCTTCATCGGCCTCATCATTGCGATGATCGTCCAGCCGCTGGCGGGCGCGCTCTCGGACAAGTGGCACTCGCGCTGGGGACGTCGCCGTCCGCTCATCGTGCTTGGCACGCTCTTCGACTTTGCCTTCCTTGCCATCCTCGGCTGGTCGGGTGGACTCGTCTGGCTCTTCATCGGTTACATCGGACTCCAATTCAGTTCCAACCTCGCGCACGGACCGCTTCAAGGACTGCTCCCCGACCGCGTCCCCGCGGGCCAACTGGGCGCGGCCTCCTCGCTCAAGAATTTCATGGACATGCTCTCGCTGGTCATCGTCTCGCTTCTCGCGGGACGTTTGATGGACTCGTCCACCCGCGACGCGTCCCTCATCCTGAGCGTCATCATCGCGGTCCTGGCCGTCAGCGCGGGGATCACTGTCTTTGGGACGCGCGAAGAGCCGACTGATGCAACACAAGACTCTGGATCGAAAAATTTCGGCTCGCTGCTAACACTTCGCGGCGAAACCTTCCGCATCGACTTCCGCGAAAACACATCCTATTGGTGGCTCATCGCCGAGCGCGGACTTTTCCTGCTCGGCATCTACGGTGTGCAGGCCTTTGCACAGTATTACCTGCAAGACGTCCTCCGCGTCCCCGACCCTCCCAGGCAGACGGGCGACCTGCTTGCCGCCATCACCATTGGACTTGTCATCCTCGTCCTCGTCGGCGGCTGGCTCACGGATAAATTCGGCGCGAAGAAGGTTCTCTACGCGGCCAGCATCGTCACCACGCTGGGCATGTCCCTCATGCTCCTCGCCCGCGACATGACGACTCTCACCATCTTCGCCAGCATCGTCGGCGGCGGCATCGGACTCTTCCTCACCTCCAACTGGGCCCTGGCGAACGCCCTCGCCCCATCCGACCAGGCGGGGAAATTTCTCGGGTTGACCAACCTCGCCACCGCGGGGTCGGGAGCGTTGGCGCGGCTCGAAGGTCCCGCCATCGACGCGCTCAACGCCGCCGCGCCCGGTCAATGGATGGGATATACTGC
>DYKX01000025.1:16551-17680 GCA_020722375.1 Anaerolinea thermophila | reverse complement strand
GTGACCGCCATCCTCGAAGAGGGCGAGATCACCCTCGGCGATACAACCCAGACGTACCAACTCCTGCGCGTCCGCATGCTCGATGGGGAATACGCGGGCGTTCCATTCGACATTGATTACGGCAAACGTCAACTCCATCCGCCAGGCATCCGCTTCGACGTGGGCGACGTGATCCTCGTCAGCCTCAGCCAGGGACCGAACGGCGTGGTCAACGCGTATTTTGCCGATTACGTCCGCACGCCCATGTTGGGTTGGCTCGCCCTCGCCTTCGCGCTCGCCATCGTCGTCACGGGCAAATGGAAGGGCTTCCGCAGTCTGCTGGCGATGGGCTTCAGCCTCTTCGTCATCATTGGCTACATCATCCCACACATCCTCACAGGCGAAGACCCCGTGCGCGTCAGCATCATCGGCTCGGCCATCCTGTTGACGGTGACCCTCTACCTGACCTACGGCTGGACGCTCAAGACTCACGCCTCGACGATCGGCATGATCCTCGTCCTCGTTCTCACCGGGACGTTGGCCTGGTTTGCCATCCAACTGGCACGCCTCAACGGGACGGGGGACGAGGAGGCGTTCTTCCTCCTCCAAATGTCCAGCGTCACAATCAACCTGCGCGGACTCATGCTCGGCGGCATGATCATCGGCGCGCTGGGCGTGCTGGACGACCTCGTCACCACCCAATCCTCCGCCGTGTTCGAACTCCACGCCACCGACGCGACTCTCGGCTTCCGCGCCCTCGTGGCGCGTGCCATGCGCATCGGACAGGACCACGTCGCGGCCACGGTCAACACCCTCGTGCTGGCTTACGCGGGCGCGTCGCTCCCGTCCCTGCTGATGTTTTCCCTCAACCGAGGCAACTACCTCACCCTGCTCAACTTCGAGTTCATCGCCGAAGAGGTGGTGCGGACCCTCGTCGGGTCGTTGGGGCTGATTGCGGCGGTTCCCCTCACAACGGTCATTGCCGCCGCGCTGGCCTTGTACAGTCATCGGCTGGGGGAGTGGCGTCACTGGCTGGGGCCAGAAAACGCCGGCGGAAGGCATGTCCATTGATAAAAGTAGACACGTACACACGTACACACGTACACACGTACACACGTAAACACGTACACACGTAACACGTACACACGTA
>DYKX01000025.1:2436-16451 GCA_020722375.1 Anaerolinea thermophila | reverse complement strand
TACTTGTCTACTTGTCTACTTGTCTACTTGTCTACTTGTCTACTTGTCTACTTGTGTACCTGTTTACCCACCCCCCGCAACCTTTCTTTCCTCTCCCCGTATACTTAGACAGAAACAAGGAGAATGCGTGAACGAGGAACAAACCTGGGTTGTCCAGGCGCAACGAGGCGACGATCAGGCTTTCACGCAGTTGGTAGAAACTTACCAGAAGCCTGTCTACAACCTGTGTTATCGAATGCTCGGCGAGCCAGAGGCCGCAGAGGACGCGGCGCAGGAGACTTTTTTGCGCGCCTTCCAGCACATTGCGCGCTACGACTCCAAACGACCGTTTGCCACCTGGCTGTTATCCATTGCGGCGCACTATTGCATAGACCGTCTCCGCCGCCGCAGGTTTTCCACCTTCTCGATTGACGAGGAGGACGACGACTCGCCCGCCTTCGAAATCCCCGACGCCGATGCCCCCAACCCCGAACGCGAATCCGTGCGCCGCGAAGAGAAGGATAAACTGCATCGCATCCTCGATTCTCTCGACGCCAAAGACCGCGCCGCCATCGTCATGCGTTACTGGCACGACGCCTCGGAAGCCGAAATCGCCGAGGCGCTGGGACTGACCGTCAGCGCGGTGAAAAGCCGCCTGCACCGCGCCCGCCTCGCGCTCGGCAAACGCTGGGAAGAATCCTCGATGAAGCAACAACCCCAAAGGAGGCCCCATGAATCACCGGCCTTTTGAAGATTGGCTTGCAAACGATCAGCCTCTTACAAACGAACAAAAACGCGAATTGCAGATCCACTTGAAGGACTGCCTCCATTGCGCCGCGCTGTCCGAAGTGAACCTTGAACTGCGCGCCGCGAAGATGGCCGCGCCCGCGGCGGGATTCACCGCCCGCTTCCAGTCCCGACTGGCCGCGCAGCGTGTCCGCGAACGACGCAACCGACTCATCGGCGTTCTCATCCTGACGTTGGGCGGACTCGGCCTCCTCGGCTGGCACCTTGCCCCCTACCTGATCCAATTCCTGGCCTCCCCCGCGGGCTGGATCGCGGCTTTCGTCAACTTCTTCCTGACTCTGTTCGACATGCTGCGCGCCATCGGTGACCTCGGTTCGATCTTCCTGCGCGTCCTGCCTGGATTTATCCCGCCCCTGGGATGGATGATCATCCTCTCCACCCTGGGTGGATTTGCCCTGTTATGGACCGTCTCTCTCTGGCGGTTTGCCCGTCTTATGAAAGGATCGCAACAATGAAACGCGCAACGAAACTCTTAACCCTGCTGGCCCTTCTGGCGCTGGTCTTCTTCCCGACCGCCTCCGCGCGGGCGATGGGACCGTTCGACGGAGGCCCCGTCATTTTTGGCGGAAGTTACACGCTCGAAAGCGGTGACACGCTGAATGGCGACCTGGTCGTCTTTGGCGGCAACGTCACCATCGAGGAGGATGCAACCGTAAAGGGAAGCATCGTCATCTTCGGAGGGACGATCAAACTGGACGGCACGATGACGCAAGACCTCGTCCTGATTGGCGGGGCGGGTTCGATGGGCGGGAAGGCCGTCCTCGAGGGCGATCTGGTGATGGTCGGCGGCTCGATGGCCCGCGCCGAAGGCGCGCGCATCGAAGGGGAGATCCGCGATAATCCCACCATCGAAATCCCTGCACCGCCAGCGCCTGAAGTTCCAGAAGTTCCACCCGTCCCTGAAGCGCCGCCTGTGCCTGAAGTCAGCCAGCCCAATATCAATATCGATCCCCTCCGTTCGGCATTCGGCGTGTTGGGACAGGCGGTCTTGATTGCCGCGCTGGCGATGCTGCTCTCGCTCTTCATGCTTCCGCAGATGGAGCGCGTGGCGGATACTCTCGTCCGTCAGCCGCTGGTGTCGGCAGGCGTGGGCATCTTGACTATACCTGGGTCAGCAATCCTGGCTTTGTTCATGCTGGCTACTTTGGTTTTGATATTGGCAATTCCCTTCCTCGCGTTGGCGCTGTTCCTGGCCTGGCTGTTCGGCCTCATTGCCATCGGCTTCGAAGTCGGTGAACGCTTCACGCGCTCGATCGGGCAGAACTGGTCCCCCACGCTGACGGCGGGGTTTGGAACCTTCCTGCTCGTGCTGGTTGTGGAAGGGATCGGACTGATCCCTTGCGTCGGTTGGACAGTGCCCTTCATCGTTGGTGTCACAGGTGCCGGTGCGGTGGTGTTGACCATCCTCGACGGGAGGAGAAAGCCCTTCGTGGCCGTGCCCGCCTCGGGTCCGGATGAACCGCTGCCGCCAGCGTCGTAAAGTCCCGTTGTGTTAGAATCCAACCTGCTCCAAAAAAGTCTCGGGGCAGGTTTTTTGTTACCTTGTGCATTTATCCGCAGATTTTGCAGATTGCGCCGATTGAAAAAATCTGCAAAATCAGCGTAATCTGCGGATTGGAAAGAGGTTTTTATGTCCCCCAAAAAAGACCCGTTGAACACCCCCATTCACGCCACACCGCCGCCGCTGATCCGCATCTCTGGCACGCACCGCGAGATGGGACGGCAACTTGGCGAGATTGCCAAAAAGCAGATCGAGCATAGCGTGAATAATGCGCGTACCCTGCTGGAGCAGGCCTACTCCGAACTCGCGCTCACCTGGGAGGGCGCGCAGATCCAGGCGCGCAAGTTCATCCCGTTCGCGCAGGAAAAGTATCCGCAATATGTGGAGGAGATTCAAGGCCTGGCGGAGGGATCGGGAGTGCCGTTCGATGACCTGTGCGTATTGCACGCCATGGAAGCGGTGACGATGGACGCGCTCCACCTTTCGCGCTGCACCAGTTTTGCGGTGAACGAACAGCGCACCGCGGACGGTCACGTACTGGGCGCGCACAACGAGGATTGGCTTCCCGAGGACGAGGACGATGTGATGGTGATCCACGCCACGCCGAAGGAGGAACCTCCGTATCTTGCCATGACGTATGGCGGACTCCTGCCCAATATCGGATTCAACGCTTACGGCATCGCGCAGTTCTGCGACTCGGTCTACCCCAACGATTCGCGCATCGGCATCCCGCGCATCCTCGTCTCACGCGCCGTCCTCGCCGCGAAGACTCCAGGCGATGCGATCCGCGCCGCGCTGGTGCCGCACCGCGCCGCGGGCTATAACCATCTCATCGTCCACGAAAGCGGAGAAATTTACAGCGTGGAAGTTTCCGCGCGCAAGTTTGCGATTCTCTACGGCGAAGACGGTTACATGGTCCACACCAATCACTTCCTGAACGAGACGATGAAGACCATCGAGAAAGACCCCGAGGAATTGATCTCTTCGCGCGTGCGATATTTCCGCGCCCTGCGGATGGTGAAGCATGAGGAGACTCACACCATCAAGACGTTGCAGGCCATCCAGCGCGACCACGTCAATTTTTCCAATTCCATCTGCAACCACGCCATTGACCTGAAAAATCCGCTCGACCGCGAAAAGACCATCAACTCAATCGTGATTGACTTGACCGCCCGCGAAATGCACATCGCCTGGGGGAATCCGTGCAAGAATCCATATCACACGTATCACTTGGACGCGTGATTAGCGCTTGGCGGTTAGCGGTAGAGATTATGCGATTGGATGTAATCGTAAACGGTGGGATGTAAAAAGTAGCGGTATTCCAGTCCCTCGATGATGCGGCGGCGGATCTCGCGCGAAGAGATCTGAAGCAGGGGCGCTTCCACGAAGCGGACTTTTTTCGAGACGCCAGGGATGGCCGCCTCGATGGTGGAAAGTTGGATGGATTCGCCCGGGCGGCGCATCACGCCGATTTCGCGGCAGGCCGCCACCAGGTCCGCGGGACGATGCCAGGCGCTCAGTCCGCGCAGGGAATCGGCGCCAATCAGCAGGATCAGGTCGGCGGAGGGGCGCTGTCGCTGGAGGATCTCCAGCGTGTCCACGGTGTATTGCGGCGCGGGGCGGTCGAACTCGAGCGTGGAAAGTTCGAAGGTTGGCTCGTCTGCAATGGCGCATTGGACCATTTCGAGGCGGTCTGAAACTTTCGAGATCGAGTTGCCGATCTTGTGGGGCGATTGAGGCGTGAGCATCCACAGCAGGCGCGTCAAATTTAATTGCCTGCGCGACTCGCTGGCAAGGATGAGGTGGCCGAGATGTGGCGGATCGAATGTCCCGCCGAAAACGCCGATTCGTTCAGGCATGTTCAAAGTATATCGTATCCTGAATGGATTGCGTGCCTGGTCATGGTTTTCTCAAAGTCGGAGGATTCTCAACGCGAATGCCGCGAATTTGCGAATACTAAAGTACGATGTGACGCGAATAAACCCAAGAAAATTTGCGAAATTCGCCCATTCGCGTAATTTGCGTTCCAAACCGGTCAATCTGCCAAGCGACTTTGAGAAGACCATACGTGCCCGGCGAATCGCTCTCGTACACAATACAGAGAGGCAGTATACTTGCCGCCGCAGCAGGATTTTCCATGCCCACCGAAAAACATAGTGCCGAACATAACGCGCTTGCCAATTTAATGGAGGCCGCCCGTGCCGTGGAGACGGGCGAGTATCGCTCTGCGTTGCTGTCCGAATTGATGAAAGGCCGCGACGAAATTGCGCAACTGGCGCGCGTCTTCGATTCGGTGGCGCATAAAGTGACGGCGCGCGACCGTCAGTTGAAAATGCTGCGGGTGGTCATTCCCAGGGGCGTGGCGCTCTCCGCGGAAAAGGATTTCAACCGCCTGCTCGAAACTGTGGTGGTGGAATCGCAAAAACTGACCAACGCCGATGGCGGTACGCTCTACCTGCTGGAGGAGCAAAAACTCAAGTTCGTCATCCTGCGAAACACCTCGCTGAATATTCAAATGGGGGGGAGCGGCGGTCAGATGACTTTCTATCCCGTCCCTCTCTACAGGGACGGCCTCCCCAACGAGACGAACGTGGCTTCCTACGCCGCGTTGAAGCGCGAACGCATCAGCATCGCGGATGCCTATGAAGCGGAAGGCTTCGACTTTTCGGGGACAAAGGCCTTTGATGCGCGCACGGGCTATCGTTCCAAATCCTTCCTCACCATTCCCCTGCTCGGCACGGAGGAACAAGTCATCGGCGTTCTGCAACTCATCAACGCCAAGGACCCTGAAAGCGGAGAGATCATCCCGTTCGCGTCCGATGACGCGCTCGAAGCGCTCGTCCTGCTCGCCTCCGCCGCGCTGGATGGTTACATCCGTGAGGAAAAACTGCGGCAGGAAATTGCCCAACTTCGCATCGAGATTGACGAGTCCCGCCGCGCCAAACAGGTGGCCGAGATCACCGACACGCAGTACTTCAAGCGTCTGCAGGACCAGGCCCGCGCCATGCGCGAGAAAAAGTGACCAGCCGCTTGTTATCAATTCTGTAAGCGCAACCCAATCCCGTCCCAAATCTCCACTAAAATAACGACACCAAATTTTCCGCTGTTGATTGGGCGGGCCTGGAGAAACATGCGTATAACCTTGCATCTTAAGATTCTGATTCCGATTCTGCTCGCTGTCCTCGTCTCAGCCTGTGGCGTTGATCCCGCCCAACTGGGTGGGGCAGGAGGGGCAGCCGGCCAACCCACCCTCGAGCCCACACTCGAGGTAGTCGTTCCCACCGAACCGCCTGTTGTCATTGAACCCGCTCCCATCCCTCTCACATTTGGACATATCGCCTTTCTATCCGACCGCGATGGATCGAAAAACCTGTACGTGATGGACGCCGCGGGCGCGGGATTGACGCGGCTGACGAACGCCTCCTTCTTCGACGATGGGCCGCGTTGGTCGCCCGACGGCGGACGCGTGGCCTTCACCTCCACCGTGGACGGCAACACCGACATCTACATTGTCAACGCGGACGGGAGCGGCCTGCTCCGCCTGACGGACGATCCCGCCAAAGATTCCTCGCCCTCCTGGTCGCCCGATGGGACGCGCCTCGCCTTCGAATCCATTCGCGATGGCAACTACGAAATCTACCTCGTCAACGCGGACGGAAACGGGCTGGCACGCCTCACCGACGACGCGGGCGGAGACAGCAATCCGCGCTGGTCGCCCGATGGAGTCCGCATCGCCTTCACCAGCAACCGCAACGGCAACTCCGACATCTTCCTCGTCAACACCGACGGGAGCGGGGTTTTCGCGCTGACGAATGACTCGCTTCCCTCCTCCGACCCAGCCTGGTCACCCGACGGGACGCGTCTCGCGTACCGGGCCTGGCCGACCAGCGATTTCGCCGACATCTGCCTCGTCAACCTCGACGGGACGGGCGCGGCCTGTCCCGTGCAGGGAGGCGTCAACGGCGCGCCCGCCTGGTCGTCCGATGGGACGCGGCTGGCCTTCCGCGTGGAGACGGGCATTGATGTGCTGTCCCTGCTGGACGGCAGCCGCCGCACGCTGGTCACTGGCCTGGAAATTCGCGGCGACCCCGTCTGGTCACCGGAGGGGGCGCGGCTGGCTTTCCAGGCCGACGCGGGCGGGAATATGGAAATATATTTTATTGTCATTGACACCAGCGAGATGATCCGCCTGACGGATTTTCCCTCTTTCGATGGCGAGCCTGTTTGGACGCCCTTTTGAGTGAAACCAGCAAGAATCAAGCGAGCCGCCTGTTCAAGCGGCTCGCTTTTTGTTTCAGACTCTGCGGAGTGCGGACTTAAGTCCGCATTCCGAATCTTACTCGAAGGGGAGTTCGAACGTCTCAGCCGGGGCGCCGTTCCAGTACGCCGCGAACGGCTCGAAGGTCAGGGATGAATCGCCCCAACTCGTCAATTGGTAGGGACCGGTGCCGGCGGCTGTCCCCAGCGAGGTGCCGAAGTAGTCCGCGCCGAACGCAGCCGGGCTGGCCATGAAGAAGGCGGGGTTGACCAGTTTCGCCACAAAATTCGCGTCGGGTTTGGTCAGGTGGATGAGCACGGTGTATTCATCCACTTTTTCCGCCCCATCGAAATTGGATTTGGGCGAGCCATCCTCGTTCGTTTCGCCTTTGAAGCCGCCGAAGATGGAACCCCAGGCGGCGTATTCGCCCGAGCCGTGCGCGGGGTTGTCCTTATCGAACCAGCGGTTGAAGTTGGCGATCACGGCGTCGGCGTTGAACGGCGTGCCATCGTGGAAGGTGACGCCCTGCCGCAGGGTGAAGATGTAATCGAGGCCATCGTCTGAGACTTCCCACGATTCGGCCAGGGCTGGCACGAGTCCGTCGGCATCCAGTTTCACGAGGCCTTCGTATAAATACTCCACCACGAGGAGCGAATCGGCGTCTGTGGCATTGGCGGGATCGAGCAGCACGTCCTTGCTGATGGCGTTGTCCGCGGCCGCGGGTTCTTCGCCGCCTCCGCTGTTGGTGGGAGGCTCAGAAACAGGCGTAGCCTGACTGCCCTGGCCTGCCCCACCCTCTTGTGTGGGAGAGCCGCAGGCAGTCAACAACAGGGCGGTCAGGGTCAACAACACGAACAGGGTATGGAAGATCGTTTTTTTCATGGGTTCCTCTCTGGTTGGGATTTGACTTTGTCCTGGATGATACTCATTGTATAATATTTCGCATGTTGCCTTCAACATCTCCTTTGGAAGCCATTGAAACTCGGTTGCGTTCTCTCCTGCCTGCGGACTTGTACGCGGCCGCATGGGTGGATCCCTCTCCGACGACGCTGGAGAAGGTGTTCGAGCATTTGCGGACCTTGCAGCGCGTCCTGCACGATTATTCGTCGCGCCAGATCTCGGAACATCCGCCGAAACCCGGCGAGGTGCGTTTTTCGTGGCAACGCGGTTCTTTGATGTTCACCGATATGGCGGGCTTTACGCGCTTGATGGAGGCCAATGCCGCGTTTGGCAAGGCGGGGGCGCAAAATCTTTTGAAGGTGCTGAATTCCTATTTTTCGGAAATGCTCGAGATCATCAGCAAATCGGGCGGGGATTTGCTGGAATTCACCGGCGATGCCCTGCTGGCGCTCTTCCCTGCGGACGAGAAACGCAACGATACCATGCAGGCGGTGCGCGCGGGGCTGCGAATGCAGAGGGCGATGGCGGATTTCGATGCCATCGAGACGCCGCAGGGACCTTTGCATCTGGGGATGCGCGTCGGCATCCACAGCGGGCGCTTCCTGATGGCGGACCTGGGGACGCCGCGCCGCATGGAACACGTCCTGCTCGGGACGGCGGTGCAACAGGCCAAACTGACCGAAAGCAATGGCGTAGCGGGACGTGTCTGCCTCTCGGAAAAAGCCTTCCAGCGTGTGGACGGCGATTTCCGTTTCGATGACGGGAAGCCCGGCTACCATCTCGTGGTGGACGATTTGACCGATGATCAGTTGGGCGAGTACGAGATCACGCCGCGCCGCCGCATGGCGAGTTCGGTCCTGTTCGAGCGCAGTGTGGCGGGGATGATGAGCGAGATTCAAGGGGCGCTCAAGTCCATTGAACCGCTGGCAAGTTTCCTGCCGCAGCCGGTGCTCAGCCTGCTGGTGGAGAGCGCCGCCGACCGCCACATCCCGCCCGATTTTCCCGAGCCGACGATCGTCTTTGTCAACTTTATCGGCCTGCCCGAACTGGTGGACCGCGCCCTGCCGGGCGAGGAACTCAAGGTGGTCAGCAGTTTTTCGCGCGCCTTTGCCCAGATCAACGCGGCCGTGGAAGCGCGCGGCGGCATGTTGAAGAAGGTCACCTACCACCTTTCGGGGTCGGACATCGTCATTTATTTCGGCGTGCCCACCGCGCACACCAATGACCCGGTGCGGGCGGCGCAGGCCGCGCTGGCAATCCGTGAGATCATTACCAATATCAAGCCGCCCACGGTGGGGAACTTCCAGCCTGAGATCCGTTGTCAGGTTGGCATTTCGAGCGGCCCCTGCTTCGTGGCCGAGATTGGCGAACCGCGCGGGCGCCGCGAGTTCAATGTGCTTGGCGATACGGTCAACACCACGGCGCGGTTGATGGATCGTGCGGGGAAAAATCAAATCCTGCTGAGCGCTCGGGTTCACGAAGCCATTGCTCCTTTTTTCGAATGCAACGCGTTGGATGCGGTTTCGCTCAAAGGCAAGAGCGCGCCCGTCCCCATTTTTGAACTGGTGGGCCCGAAGGTAGCACAAGATTAATCCTGTGTTACTTTTTCAACTTTTCATCCAACGCTGACCAGATTCCGCTGGCGAGCGTGCTTCCAGCCTTGGCTTTGAGATTCACCTTGTAGATGGCTCGAGTGCCCTCGCCGAGGCGCGTCAGCCAGGCTTGCCGCGTCAGGTCGTCGAGTGACCGGTCGAGGTCCGCGCGCGAGAGGCGCTCGTTTTCGGGCATGCCGTCCACGGCCTCGCACAGTTGGGGATAGTTCATCTGTAATTGACGCAGCATGAGTCGCATGATTTTGCGCAGGGCGGGGGGCAGGTCTGCCAGGTCGAGCGCGGTGATGCCGCCTTCCTTGCGTTTGTCGTCAATTTGATTTTGTAACCGATCAAAAAGGCCGGGCATTCTCGCCTCCTAATACAGCTCGGGCATGGAAATCGGCTCTGGCTGCGGCTCGCACTCGCCACACCAAACCACGTTCGCAACAGCCAGCCCCTTGGGGACGTTATTCGCGCCGACGTACATGGAAATAAAGGTGGACATTGTTTTGAGGTGTTCCTTGCAGACAAAGCGACCACAAAATGCACAGGCGGCGCGCGGTTCCTCTTCGCAATACCAGCATTTCATGGGGCGCCTCCTACTGGACCTCGAGAATGGCCGCGGCCACTTTGCGCAGTTCCTTCGACCATGGATGATCGGGGAAACGCAGGGAGAAGAGGTCTTTGCTGGCGTTATCGGCCAGTTCGAAATTGAGCGGCAGGATGCCCGTCAGCGGAGCTTTATAGGCTGTCTCGACCATGTTTTTGAGTTCTTCGTAGTTGTATGTTTTGGGAACGGCCTTGTTGACCATCAAGAGCAGGTTGGTCACATCGAGACTGCGCGCCACATCCACCGTGACGGCAGTGCCCTGAAAGTCCTGTTCGTCGGGGCGCAGGATGATGAGCAGGATGTCGGAAATGGCGATGGAGAGCAGCGTCTCCTCGTTCAGGCCGGGATGCGTGTCGATGAAGAGAAAATCCAGTTCCATTTCGGTGATGAGGTTCTGCAGCCCCTCGTTCAGGCGGTTGACGTCATACCCTTCGCGGATCACGCGGCTGATCTCCCGTCCGCGAATGCTGGAAGGGATGAGCCACAGGTTTGTGCCAGCCAGTTTTTTGCGTCCTTCCGCTTCATTCTCTGCCGCGGCTTTTTCGCCGACAGGATAGGCCACATCCTTGATCTCACACTGCCCGTGGAGGAAATCGTTCAATGTGCGTCCCATGGTTTTCTCATCCAGCCCGAACAACACATGGATGCCCGGTGACTGGATGTCGGTATCCACCACGCCCACACGTTTCCCTTTCAAAGCGACCTGTGCGGCCACGTTGGCGGTGGTGTTCGATTTGCCCGTCCCCCCGCGGAAGGAATGGATGGAAACGATTTTTCCCATAAGAACTCCTATCATTTATCCTTGCGTTGTTCGCGGATCTTTTTGGCCTGCAATTTCAGGTTGGCGTAGAACTCGGTGCTGGTCAACTCTTCGAATTCCTGTTTGCGGCGGGCCTCGTCAATGACGAGCGTGAGTTTGTGCACCTGTTCCTTCAAATTTTCCTCGCGCTCCTTCACACCTTTTACCATGTGGAAGAACGCGGAGAGCATCTGCCCGGCCTTGTCTTCATCGGATTCGGCCCGTTCGGGCTGCATCTGCTCCATGATGGAGTAATCGCCCTCGGCGATCTTCTTGCTCCATTCGATGGCTTTCTGGATATAGGTGGATGCGAACCGCAGGCGGGAGGACAGGCTTTGGAGCAGGACCAGCGACACGTCCGGGCGTTGATCGAGCAACTCGAAGAACGCGTCCCGCTTCAGTTCCAGGACCTCGGAATCGGTCACCGCGATTACGGATGCCGAACGCGGCTCCTGGTCGAAGAGCGACATCTCGCCGATAGCCTCGCCCGGTCCGCAATGATTGAGCACCACCTCGCCCCCCTGTTCATCCTCACGGACGATCTTGACCTGGCCCTCTTCGATGATGTACAACGCGTCCCCCCGATCGCCGCGATGGAAGAGCGGACGGTTTTTTTTCAGTTTCTGATGGGTCATCTTTTGGACCAGGGCTTCGAGCACTTCATCGGGCAATCCCTGGAACAAAAAGGCCTTCTTCAGACGGGCAACTTCACTGTTCATTCGGCCTCCCCTTTCATTGTGGTTTCAGCCGCACGCTGATTTAAGGTTGTCCATAAGCCCTTGCCAGCCGCCTCGCGCGGGGCTTTTTGGGTTTCGAGTGTTTTTTCCAGCCTGCTCCAGAGCAGGTCGGATTTCTCGGGGAATAGAGTGCGTAGCAATAACATTTTCGCGAATCCCAGTTGTTTGCGATTCTCATTCATTTTTTCGCGCAGGGCGGCCACCTGCTCGCTTGCCGCCTGGCGCCTGGCTTCATCCTGATGCTTTTCAATGGTTTTCTTGTAAATTCCCATCTGGGCTTGTGCCAGGACGATTTCCTTTGCAATTTTGGTGTATCGTTCTCCGTAAACATCCCTGAATTTTACGAGTACCATGTCGATTTCATCCAGTTTTTGCACAACAGAGGCCTCGTGGGTGGTGACGGTTTCACCGCCGGTCACGGCCGCGTCCTCGCGCTGGAGTTGTTCCTCCACCCAGCCTTGCAGGTCTTTCAGTCCCTGACGCATGATCAGGTAGATGACGAACCCGCCGCCCAGTCCAAGAAAGATCGCCACCAAAAGAGGCGCGCGATTGCTGACCAGGTTGTTGAAGGTCATGTGGATGGTCATGGCAATGAGCGTGCCGAAGACGAGGGTCAACTGGCGGCGGCTGGAACTGGAGCGTTCAAAGCGTGAGTAACCCAGCGCAATGCCGATCATGCCGCTGGCCGTGGCGTGGATCAGGTTGGTGGACAGGACGCGCATCAACGCCAGCGAGATCGCCGCGGACGGATTCGAGATCACGTATTCGAAATTCTCGACGATGGCGAATCCAATTCCCACTGTGAAGCCATAGATGGCTCCGTCCACAAAATAGGTGAAATCCGTACGGCGGACGAGGTAGAAGAGCATCGCGCCTTTCAAGATCTCCTCCAGGATGGGGGCGAGGTAACGCACCACCTGTTCTTTGGTGAGGATTCCGCCGTGGATCAAGTTGGACTGGACGAGATATGCCAGCGCATAGGCCATAAGTCCCCAGGCGAAACAGATCAGGATCAAGCGGACTCGGCGCGTCTCGTAATAGTCGCGCTTGGAGATCCAGTATAAGTATCCGACAGGGATGAAGGTTGCGACCAACAGCGCTGGGAGGAATGCCAGTGACATGAAAAGTATGAATCCTTATTCTGTAAGCGAGAAATGGAGCGAGGCGACAGCGATTTTCGCTGTCGCCTCTATTGTTACTCCGTGTGGATTAGTAGCCGCGTGAGCCGGGTTCCTTGGAAGGAGACCACTCTGCCCATTTGTCCGAGGCCGGGTTGATGGTGAGGTTGGCCGCCTCGCCGCCCATCCACGGGATGCTGAAGACGTTCAGGTTGCCGTCACGGCTGGAGGTGAAGGAGATGTTTTCGCCTCCGCAATCCCAGGTCGGGGCCGAGTCGGGACCGATGAAGTCGGTCAGGCGATACTCGGTGTTGGTCGTCAGGTCGAAGGTGAAGACGTCGGTGTTGTCGGCATCACCCACTTGATAGGCGATGCGATACCCATCTGGAGACCAACTGGCGTTTCCAGCGTTGCCGTTGCCGCGGCTGATCTGGGTGACGTTCTCTCCGCTCAGGTCGCTCACGTACAAGTCCCAGGCGCCGTTCAGGTTGGCAAAGAAGGACAGGTTTTCACCATTCGGCGACCAGGATGGGAAGACCGCATCTTCCGCGAAACTCGTCACCTGGTACTCGGTACCCGTCGCAAGATCGATCAGGTAGATGTTCCAGGAACCAGAACGGTTGCTTTGGAAGGCCAGCCAGTCCTTGTCAGGCGAGAAGTATGGATTCACGTCATCACCTGCGCTGGTGGTTATCTGGATTTCCTGACCGGTGGTGATGTCCACCAGGAACAGGTCCCAGTTACCGTTGCGGTCGCTTTGGTAGACCACGTGCTGGCTGTCGGGAGCGAACATCGCGTTGACGTTGTTGGACTCGGTCGTCGTCAGGCGGGTCTGTGTCTTGCCTTCGCTATCCGAGAGGTACAGTTCCACGTTGCCGTCGCGGTTGCTCTGGAAGACGATCCACTTGTCGTCTGCCGAACGGCTCGGCCGCGAGTCGTTCGATTCGCTGTTCGAGATGTTGACCAGATTCGAGCCATCCGCATTTTCCACACCATCCAGGCGGAAGAGTTCGAGATTGCCATTGCGGAAGGAGTGGAACACGATGAAGCGCTGGCAGGTCTCGACATTCGGGGCGGGCGCCTTCGGCACTCTCACAATGGGAGGAGGAGGAAGTGGAGGAGGAGTCGGCGACGGGGGCTCCGTAGGAGACGGGGGTTCTGTGGGAACCGGGGGTTCCGTAGGAGGCGGGGTCACCGAATTGCAGTCACCATTGGCGGGAGCAGGAATGATATCTCCGTCATGCTTGATGTGTCCCGAATACGCGCCGTCGTCATCCACAGTGATCTTGATGTACTTTCCGCTGCCGGTCAGATGGCAGATGGTCACGGGAGTGTGTCCGCCACCACCGCCGCCACCGCTCCCACCGCCACCGCCGCCGCCAGTGCCATCAGGACAACCGCCTGGAGGAGCGGGGATGATATCGTCGGGGTGATAGATATGACCGGAGTAAACGCCGTCATCATCCACAGTAATTTCAACGTAGGGATTGGTCGCGCTGCCCGTTGCATGGCAGATCGTGATGGGGGTATGGCCGCCGCCTGGAGGAGTGTTATTGCCGCCTCCGCCCTGACCTCCGCCGGAGTTGCCGCCGCCGGAGTTGCCGCCGCCGGAGTTTCCACCGCCGGAGTTACCTCCGCCCTGTCCGCCGCCCTGACCGCCGCCCTGACCGCCGCCCTGGCCGCCGCCTTGGCCTCCACCCTGTCCGCCGCCCTG
>DYKX01000025.1:0-2336 GCA_020722375.1 Anaerolinea thermophila | reverse complement strand
CCGCCGCCCTGGCCGCCGCCCTGACCGCCACCCTGGCCGCCGCCCTGGCCGCCACCGCCAGCGCCACCAGACAGATCCTCACCGGCAGGGGCGCACGCCGCCAAGACCAGGGAGAGGATCGCCACAACTGCGGCAAGGATGAAGAGTGTCTTTCGCCATTCAAACTTGCGTTTAGAAAGTTTCATGGGATCTCCTTTTAATTTGATAAACAGTGTTCGGTCAATGCCGATTGAAACAGAATGTCTTCGGACGAGAACCTCCTTGAGTAGGGGGAATTTTACGATTTACGACGGAACAGCCAGACAATGGATATGGCCGCAATACCCAGCACGATCCACAAGAATGTGCTGTTTGTCTCCGAGCCTGCGCTGCCTGGCAACAATCCGCTGTTTGCGAACAAAAGCGGGGCGGTGATGATCGCGAGACCTGCAATGGCAAGCACGGCAAACGCCATTCCAAACTGTTGACGTCGGGAGGGTGTCAGCCAGTCCAGGCGGAAAATTTCCGCCCAGCGTGGACTTTTCTCCTGCTCTTCCCGCCACTTTTCCATGACCCGGGCCTGCATCCGCTTCACGGAGGCGGAGTCCAGTTCCTGTTCAGGGAAGGCGCGTTTCAGCCGCAGAAGGGTGTCAGCCAGTGTGCGCGTCTCAGGATCGGGACCGTCCGCTGGCAGGCTGTCCGTTTTCCCGTTCAAGATCTGATCGGTGAAGTCGGCCAGCCACGCATCCTGTGTTGTGAATGGGTCGTTTCTAGTCATGGTTGGTTTTCCAGGTTCTTGCGAAGCGCCGCAACAGCGCGGCGGAAGAGGGATTTCGTGCTTTCCAGGTTGGCGCCCATGTTCCTGGCGATCTCGTCGAACTGCATGCCGTCCGAGAAGCGCAGGAGAATGACCTCCCGATATTTCTCTGGCATGCTGCTCAACGCTCTGCGGAGGGCGATACGCTCCTCCAGTTGCAGGTCGCTGCTTCCGTCTGGGAGCAACTCCGCTTCGGCCATGGGCGCCTCACGCGGGTCCTGCTTGCGGTTTCGTTTCCGATAGTATTCAGCGACTTTGTAATTTGTTAAGGTGCGAAGCCAGGTGCTGAATTGCGATTCGCCGCGGAAAGTGCGCAGCGATTTCAGCGCCGCGATGAATACCTCCTGGGTCACATCCTCGACATCCGCTTCAGGGACGACATACCGCACCCGCTTGTGTACGGCGTGCACGTGACGTTCATAGAGGGGGCCGAATGAGTCCACGTCGCCTTGTTTGAAGCGCTGGATCAGGTGCTCGTCGCTGACGACTGACTGGGGTATCATGGAGGCGTTTCTATTGACTTAGTTGCAAGTGGATTGGAAAAAGTGTCTGTGGGTCGGTGCGTTTTGTGCCCATGCCGCGCTAATATAACATGAAACATCCAATTCGGATAAGTCGCGAGGTATTTATAAGGATACGTCCCAATTTCCGCCTTCGAAAATTTGGCATTCCTTTCGATAAAGACGTATAATACCGTATCGCACATTTCAGAAGTGGAGAGTGAAGATGTCCAAGATCGTTTCGATCCATTCCTTCCGCGGTGGGACGGGCAAATCCAATACCACTGCCAACCTGGCATCCCTGCTGGCCATGGAGGGATTTCGCGTGGGGGTGGTGGATACGGATATTGCCTCCCCCGGCATTCACGTGTTGTTCAATTTCGATGAATCCGAAATGGTCCATTCCCTGAACGATTATCTCTGGGGCAAATGTTCCATCAAGGAAACCGCCCACGATGTGAGCGGCCGTCTCGGCGCGGACATCAAAGGACAGATCTTTCTCATCCCTGCCAGCATCAAAGCGGGGGAGATCGCCAGAATTCTGCGCGAAGGCTATGACGTGGGCCTGCTCAATGACGGTTTCCGCGACCTCGTCAAGGAACTGAAACTTGACTTCCTGATGATTGACACGCATCCCGGCCTGAACGAAGAGACGCTTCTCTCCATCGCCATTTCCAATACGCTGATCATCATCATGCGCCCCGACCAGCAGGATTACCAGGGGACCGCCGTCACGGTGGATGTGGCCCGCAAACTGGACGTCCCCAACATGTTGATGCTGGTCAATAAAGTCCCCTCTGTTCTGGATTTCGATGATGTACGCGAACGCGTCGAACAGACGTACAGCGCCAGGGTGGGGGCTGTGCTTCCTCACTCGGACGAGATGATGGTCCTGGCCTCCTCGGGCATCTTCTCGCTGAAATATCCCGACCATCCCATTTCCAAATCCCTCAAAGCCGTTGTGGACGAGATCAAAAAATAATCAGCCAGGTTGCCCCCTCCTGAAACAATGAACCCCGCGAAAACGGGGTTCAACTTTT
>DYKX01000024.1:13625-26804 GCA_020722375.1 Anaerolinea thermophila | reverse complement strand
CGAGCAGGATGGGAATGCCCGAGGGCAGATTCGCCAAATAGTGGGCAACCCGCTCGAAGCCTGCCCTGAGCGCAGTCGAAGGGTCAGGCGTGGGATGCGAGATGGGGAGGTCGCCCGCGTCGCAGACGGTGAGTCCCGCGAGGCGCGTCCTGTCTTCGCTGAAAGGGGTCACATGCCGCGACCAGAAACGGATACGCTCGGGGGCGAGGGCCGCGCCTTTGCGTGCACTGGCGAGGCCGTCGAAGGGAATCCCCAATACGGTGAAGTCAGTTTGATCGGGCGTCGCGTTCGGGACGTGCAGATCACCCCACAGACCGTGTGTGCCTTCGATTGTCATGCGGATGCCTCCAGCGGATAAAAGCACAGACCAGCCGTGCCCGGCCCAGTGTGGACAGCCAGTGCGGGCGAGAGTTCGGCGAAGAATGATTCGGCCACGTCCACTTTGGACTCCACCAGTCCCTTGATGCGTTCCACTTCCTGCAATGCCCCCGCATGGACGTAGGCCACTTTGGCCTTGCCCCTGCCAACTTTCTCCGCGACCATGTCGGCCATGGAGGTGTAGGCTTGCAGGCGGCTATGCGCTTTGCCGAGGGCAACAATGACGCCGTCTTTCATGCCGATCAGCGGTTTGATGTGCAGGAGCGAGCCGACCAACTGTTGGGCTTTGCCGATTCGCCCACCCATGTAGAGATATTTGAGCGTGTCGGCAGTCTGGATCATTTGGGTGACGGGGATCATGCGGCGGACGCGCCCCAGGATTTCATCGAGGCTGAGACCCGCCAGGGCGGCGCGCGCGGCTTCGATCGCCATCCAGCCCTGACAGAGCGAGACGTTGCGCGTGTCCACTACTTCGATGCGGGTCTCGGGCGATTCGTCACGGAGTGTGTCACGGGCGATGGACGCGGCCTGGTAGGCGCCGCTGCCGTCGGCAGTCATGTGGATGGAGAGGATGCTTCGGATGCCGCGCCCGATCAGGGTCCGGTAAGAATCGAGATAATCGCCCGGGCCGGGGCTGGCGGTGGTGGGAAGGCTGGTGGCGGTCATCATCCAGCGCAGGAATTCGTCGCGTTGGATCGTGACAAGGTCGCGCAGGACCTCGCTCCCGCGATGGATGTAATACGCCACGGTGTGAATATTCAGTTCATCCAGCATCGGTTCAGGGATGCTGGCCGTGCTGTCGGTAACAATGGCAACCTGATTCATGGCGACTCCTTTGAAACCCGGTCCTATTGTACTCTGCTCCAATGCTCTGATACGCGCTAGAATAGCGACATTGACCCGCTTTCGGTTTGCTTTTACAATGCTTGCATGATAGGTTGTTTTGCAGGCTTTTTCCGCCCCGATCACGATCCCCCGCAACGATTCTCCCACCTTATTCAATTTTAATTTAACCGAACGGAGAAAACCATGCCCACCCCCTTTGTTTCCAAACGCGCCCCTCTCTTTGCCGATGTTCCCGATGAAAAGTGGAACGATTGGCGCTGGCAATTGAGCCATCGTCTCAACACTGCCGAAGAGATCGAAAAAGTCATCCCGCTGACCGAGTCCGAGCGCAAGGCCCTGCAGACTCAGGGACTCTTCCGCGTGGATGTGACGCCCTACTTTATTTCGTTGATCGACCCGAACGACCCGGAGGACCCCGTCCGCCGACAGGTCATCCCGCGCTCGGAGGAGATGCAATCCTTCACCGCCATGATGGAGGACTCTCTCGCCGAGGACCGCCATTCTCCCGTGCCCGGGCTGGTTCACCGGTATCCTGACAGGGTCCTCATGCTGGTGACGACGCAATGCGCGTCGTACTGCCGTTACTGCACGCGCTCGCGCATCGTCGGCGACCCCGGCCAAACGTTCTCGCAGGCCGAGTTCGACATGCAGATCGAGTACCTGAAGCGTACGCCGCAGGTCCGCGACGTTTTGCTCTCGGGAGGCGACCCGCTTGTGCTGGCGCCGAAGATCCTCGAGCAGATCCTCACCCGCCTGCGCGAGATCCCGCACATCGAGATCGTCCGCATCGGGAGCCGCGTGCCGGTCTTCATGCCGATGCGCATCACGCAAGAATTGACCGACATGCTCCAGAAGTATCATCCCCTGTGGCTGAACATCCATGTGAACCATCCGAATGAGATTTCGCTGGAACTCGAACAAGCCTGTGACCGTTTAACGAAGGCAGGCATCCCGCTCGGCAACCAGTCCGTGCTACTGGCAGGCGTGAATGACAACGTTCACATCCAGCGCGAACTGGTGCATAAACTGGTCCGCATCCGCGTGCGCCCGTACTACCTGTATCAATGCGACCTCGTGGAAGGCGCGGGACATTTTCGCACGCCCGTCGCGAAGGGCATCGAGATCATGGAAGGCCTGCGCGGACATACGTCTGGTTACGCGGTGCCGCAATACATCATCGATGCGCCCGGTGGCGGCGGCAAGATTCCCGTGATGCCGAACTACCTGTTGAGCATGTCAGATCATAAAGTGGTTCTCCGCAACTACGAAGGCTACGTCACCACCTACGAGGAGCCGACCGATTACGTCCCGGAGAAGGCAGCCAAGTTCAAAGGCATCAAACGTCCCGAACCCGGCCAGGCTGGCATCCACGGGATGCTCGAGGGTGATGTGATGTCCATCAAGCCCGAAGGCTTCGATCAGATCCACGATCGCGGCGGAATCCAGCATCGCCTGAAAGATGAAAAGAAATGGGTCCCGCTTGGAATCGGCGATGGCGGGGATGCAAACAAAGAGAAATAGAAACAAAGGAGACAGACGAATGAAACAAACCAGGTTTTTGTATTTTCTGCTCGCGTCGATGTTCCTGTTCGCCGCGTGCGCGCCCACTGCGGCGCAGACCCAGGACGGAGCAGAAGTAGCCGCGCAGATCGAGACTTCGGTCGCGCAAACCGTCTCGGCGGGTGAGGCTCTCACTGCCGCGGCACAGCCCGCGAGCACGGAAACCCCTGTGCCCCTGCCGCCGTCCGAAACACCCTTCCCCACGCTGACTCCCTTCCCGACGTTGACGCCCTATGTGCCAACCATCCAGAACGGAGGCGGGACTTCCACCGGAGGCGGTGGTGGAGGCGGCGGGCCAACCAAGGACACGCGCTACATGTGCCAGCTCCTCGACCAGGTGCCTTATGATGGCTCACCGGCCACCATCCTGAAACTGGGCGATAAACTGGATGTGAAATGGACGCTCAAAAACATCGGCACCAAGAAATGGGAATCGGCCACGTATGGCTGGGTCGCTTATGAAGAGAAGGTGCGCTCTGACATCCCCGCCAATCTGCTGTTGACAACCAACCCTGCCCCGCTGACCGTTGGCATCGGGCAGGATGTTAAGCCGGGCGAGTTCATCACCCTCGGCGTCGAACTGACCGCGCCGGCCAACTTCGACGGCAACAAACCCATCTGGATCACTGTGCGCATGGCCATCGTTGGCGACGGATACAAATTCTGCACGCCTTACATCCAGGTGGAGATCATCAAACCAGGCATGACGCCGTAAGTTATACAGTGCAGGAACCAGGTTTCTTCGAGAAACCTGGCTCCTAAGACATAACTGGAGAACTGCTATGGACCGGAACAAACGCATCTTTTCCCTGCTTGTAACGCTGGCGATCACGCTGGCCTGCGTCCCCGCGCTCCCGGCCGTGGCGCCGCTTCCCACCCAGCCTGTCGGCGCAGTGGATACGATGATCGCCGGCACCTATGCCGCCGCGTCCACCAGCACCGCCATGTACATCACACCAACCCCGACCCTGAGCGATACGCTCACTCCGTCTCGCACGCCGACCATCACCCCCACGGCCACGGCTACCATCATCTTCAAAACGCCGACGCTGTTCTCCGTCGGCGGCGGAGGCGGAAGTGGCGGCGGCAGCAGCGGAGGTGGGAGTGGCGGTGGCGGCGGAAGTACCAATCCAAACTATTCCTGCAAACTTATCAAAACCATCCCCGCTTACGGGTCGCACCTGGCGCTCAACAAAGACTTCGAAACAACCTGGCGGGTGGTCAATAAAGGCAATATTGTCTGGGATCACAACAGCGTGGATTATCTGTATGTCCGTGGTACGCCCATGCACATGCAATCGCTTTACGATCTGCCCATTAGCGTCGCGCCCAATCGTCAGGTGGACCTGGTGGTGAGCATGCAGGTGCCCAGTAAAAAAGGCACGTACGTCACCACCTGGACCATGAGAGTTGGCAATGAAACATTCTGCACGCTCGAACAAAAGATCATCGCCGACTGACGCAGGCGTTCATCAAAAAACGGCGACCAAGTGGTCGCCGTTTTCGTTCTAGGAGGCGGGAGGAAGCGGCTCGTTATTCACCACCGGGGCGGGCTTCTTGCGAAGAGTCACAATGCCGACCACCACAGGAATCGCGATCAAGATCAGCGAAAGACAAAGCATCGCAATGCCATAACTGGAGGGAATAACACCCTGATCGGTTATGCCATTGAAGGTGGTCGTGTACGGCATCAATCCAGCCGCGGTGACGCCGCCGAGGACACAAAATAAAAGGCCCGGGCAGCCGCACAACAAGGCCGTGACGACGGTGAGGATGACACTGGTATTCCTGCTCATGACTTCTTCTCCTTGATCAAGTAAATTTGTGACAGTATACATTCAATCATAATGAGGCGCAAGAAGACCTGCGTCTCATTATTTTCCAGCGTTCCAAATTCGATCAGACGGAGAAACTCTCACCCGGTTTCAGCACAACCACTTTCGCCTTTGTTTCCTTCTCCACCAGTTCCTTCCAGGCGTCCGCGTCCTGTGCGATGAGATCCCAGGTATTGTAGTGGATGGGGATGACCACCTTCGGTTCCAGCATCTTGACCGCCCGCAGCGCGTCCGCGGGCCCCATGGTGTAGTTGTCGCCGATGGGGATGACCGCCAGTTCGATGCCTTCCTCGCCAATGAGTTTCATATCGCCAAAGAGACCGGTATCCTGCGCAAAGTAGAGTTTCTTCCCATCGTTCGTGGTCAGCAAAAAGCCGCAGGGATTGCCGCCGTTCTCGCCATCGGGGAGTTTGGAACCGTGCAGGGCCAGCGTCAACTTGAGATAGCCGAAGGGATATTTGTGCCCGCCGCCAACGTGCTGGCCGTGAGTCTTTTCCAGTCCGTGCTTTTCCTCGAACCAACTGGCGATCTCGAAATTGCTGATGACGGTCGCGCCCGTGCGTTTCGCAATCGGAACCGTATCGCCGACGTGGTCGCCATGTCCATGACTGACGAGGATGAAATCCGCTTCCACTGAGTCGGGAGAAACCGTCGCGGCAGGGTTGTCAGTGAAGAACGGATCAATCAGGAGTTTGAAGCCGCTCGTTTCGAGTCCAAGCGTGGCGTGTCCATACCAAGTGAATTTGTTTGTCATGGGTGCCTCCTAAAAGTAAGTATAAGCAAAATTCAGGCAGTGTCAACGTAGCCAGTGCGGCAAATGAACACGTCCGCAGATGATCTGCGGGCGTGTTTGCTGTCAACTCCTCAACTTCGCGCCGACCTCATGCTCCAGGCGCTTCACGATCTTGTTGCGGATCGCAGCGGCCTCGGCATCCGTCATCGTTTTGTCGGGGGCCTGGTACGTCAGACTGTACGCCAGCGACTTCTTGCCCTCTCCGACCTGACCGCCGCGATAGACGTCGAACAGGCGGACGGCGCTCACGCTTCGCCCTCCCGTCTGGCGGATGAGGCCTTCGACGCGCGACGCGGCGACTGATTCGTCCACGATGACGGCGATGTCTTCGTAGACGGGCGGAAACTCAGGGACGGGGATGATCCCATACGCGGGGCTGATGACGCGCAACGCGTCGAGATCGAACTCTGCCACTAGCACAGGACGCGCACCGACTTCGTATTTCTCCTTCGTCAACGGGTGCAGTTCGCCGAAGACGCCGACAACCTGTCCGTTCACCTTCACTTCTGCGGCTTTGCCAGGATGCAGGCTTGCACTGAGCGAAGTCGAAGTGTACGCGACGGAGTCGGTCGGGGCGTAGGAAACGTCCACGAAACGGAGGCCCGCCAAAAGGAGTTCGATGCGTCCTTTCAGGTCGTAGAAGTCCAGCGCGGGGGAGTCCTTCACATCCCATGCGGATGCGATCCGCAGGCCAGTCATCACGATGGCGAGACGCGGCAATTCGCGCGGCAATTCATTTTTGACAGGCTCGAAGACAGGACCGATTTCAAAGAGTTCGAGCGATTCGGCGCGCGGATTTTTCTCCGCCACTTCCAGAACGGAGGCGAGCAGGCTGCGGCGCAACACATTGCGTTCAGGCGTGATCGGGTTGGCGATGCGGGCGTACGGCAAGTCTGAGACTTGCCCGTACAATCGGCCTTCGCGCTCGGGCGAGGTCATGCGATAGGTGACGACTTCCTGCAAGCCGAGGCGGACGAGGATGTCGCGGACGCGTTCGTCCCACTCGAAGGCGGGGTTGCCGGCCTGCGGCGGGAGCGGGTCGGCGAGACGCGTTTCGGGGATGCGGTCGAAGCCGTAGAGCCGCGCCACTTCTTCCATCAGGTCTGCCACGCCGACAACGCCTTCGCCAATATCCAACCGATAAGGTGGCGTCGTAACAATGATACGCGCATCGCCTTGTGTACCTGTGTACGTGTCTACTTGTGTACCTGTCAATTCACATTTAAATTCAAGGCGTTCGAGAAGCGCCGCAATCTCCTTCGCGGAGAGTTCGATGCCGAGAATGCGCTTCACATCGCGCGTGGAAATTTCCACGATGGATTCTTTCGGCGGGAGCGGATAATTGTCCACGAGGCCCGCTTCGATCTTTCCGCCCGACCATTCGGCCATCAGTTGCAAGCCGCGGCGGACACCCGTCTCGGCGAGCGCGGGGTGAACGCCGCGCGAGAATCGGAACGAGGCTTCGGAGGGCAGGTTGTGCTGTTTGGCCGTGCGGCGGATGTTGATGAAGTTCCAGGCCGCGCCTTCGAGCAGGACGGTTTTGGTTTTGTCGGAGACTTCGCTTTCGGCGCCGCCCATCACGCCCGCGATGGACAGCGGTCCCTTTTCGTCACAAACCAGCACGTTTATCGAGGAGAGCGTGCGCTCCACGCCATCGAGCGTGGTGAGTTTCTCGCCGTCTTTGGCGGCGCGGGTGATGATCTTGGGCTTGTTGCGCAAATTGCCAATTTGCGAATCGTGGGACAAATTGGCAATTTGTCCTACACGCCCTGCCAACACATCGTAATCGAACGCATGCAAAGGCTCGCCGAGTTCGAGCATGGCGTAGTTGGTCGCGTCCACGATGTTGTTGATGGGACGCACGCCCGCCAGCCTGAGTCTGCGCTGCACCCAGTAGGGACTCGGGCGTATCTCCACGCCGCGCACCAGTCCCAGCACGAAGCGCGGATTCAGTTGCGGGTCGGTAATCTCAATCGTCGCGAAATCCCCCACCTCTGTTCCTGTGTACGTGTGTACCTGTGTACCTGTGTACCCGCCTCCCTGTGTACGCATCTCGCGTCCCGTCATCGCCGCGAGTTCCCGCGCCAACCCGAAGACGTTGGCATTGCGCGCCATGTTCGGGTTGATCTTCACTTCCAGCACCGCGTCGCCGATGTAATCCACGAGCGGCATGCCCACGGGCGCGTCGTCATCGAGGAGGATGATGCCCTCGTGCTCCTCGCTGATGCCCAGTTCCTTCTCCGAACAGACCATCGAGTACGAGTCCACGCCGCGGATCTTGGCGCGCTTGAGGGTGGTGAGTACGAGGCCGTCCGCGTGGCCATCGTAGATCGTCGCGCCTTCTTTAGCGTAGGCGACCTTGATCGGCCTGGGCAGTTTCCCTTTGCCCTTGTACTCGAATAAGTTCGGCGCGCCCGTGAGGACGGTGTGCTGCGAAGCGCCGTCGAACAAGTCGCACAGAGTCAGACGGTCCGCGTTGGGATGCGGCTTCACCTCGCGGATCTCGGCCACAACGATCTTGTCGCGCTCCCAGCCGATGCCCGAAGTCTTGAATTCATTCGTCGCGCTTTCCTTCGGCATGGGGAGTCCCACGTAGCGGATCTCCTCCACTTCGAGACCGCCGAAAGTGAGCGTCCGCGCAACATCTTCAACGGTTAAGCCGTTAAGATTTACGAAGTCTTTAAGCCAGGAGATTGGTAGTTTCATAATTTACATTCCTTTTCAGGAGAAAGTAGAGAGCAGATAATTAGAGAGCAGTGTCGTCGGTGATGGTGTCTTCGGGAGACTCGGTAATGTAGGGTTCAGAGTCTTCATGAACTACGCGATCAGCGCCAGGTTCGTGCTCGCCTTGCTTGCTTTTCTTGAGATAGCCGATGTAGCCATTCAACATCCTTTCAATCTCTTCGCCTTCAGTTTCCAATTCTTTGTAAAGCGATTCGGGAATGAAATCCACTTCACGGGCAAAGACAAGATGGCTTAAGGTTTCAGCAAGAGAGCCGCGAGCAATATAGCAAAATCGAACATTGTCCTGATAGTAGAACCTTCCATATCCTTCGGCGATATTCGCAGAGATACTTAGAGAAGAGCGTCGGATCTGTTGAGCGAGATTCCATCTTTCGTCGGCGGGAAGCATAGGCAGGACATTCTTGTACATCCTGATCCCAAAATCCTTTGCCTTTACCCAAACCTGCAATCGCTTCAAACCTTGAATGCTCATTTTTTCTCCTTTTCGTATTTACTGCTCTCTGTTCTCTACTCTCTGCTCTCTCAACTAGAACTGCTCCAAGAATCTGACATCGTTTCCCCAGAAGTAACGAATATCGTCAATCTTGTATCGCAGCATCAACTGGCGCTCGGGGCCCATGCCCCAGGCAAAGCCAGAATAGCGCTTCGGGTCGTAGCCGCCATTCTGCAACACCACGGGATGCACCATGCCACAGCCGAGGATTTCCAGCCAGCCCGAACGCTTGCAGACCGAGCATCCCTTTCCGCCGCACACGAAACACTCCACATCCATTTCGGCGGACGGCTCGGTGAACGGGAAGTGATCGGCGCGGAAACGCGTGCGGGCGTTCTGCCCGAACATGCGCCGCGCGAAATCGCTCAGCGTTCCCTTCAAGTCCGCGAAGGTGATGCCCTCGCCCACGGCGAGTCCCTCCACCTGGTTGAACTGCATCTCGGAGCGCGAGGTGATCTGCTCGTAGCGGAAGCACATCCCAGGCAGCGCGATGCGGATCGGCGGCGGGTTCTGCGGGTTGGTCGCCGCGAACTCGCGCATGGCGCGGATCTGCCCAGGCGATGTGTGCGTCCGCATCAGAATCGGGTTATCGCCGCGGCCCTCGCTCTCTACGTAGAACGAGTCCTGCATGTCACGTGCGGGGTGATGCAGCGGGAAGTTCAGCATTTGGAAGTTCATCTCGTCCGTCTCCACCTCGCGCGAGGTGTAGACCTGGAATCCCATTTCTTTCAGGATGTCCAACACGCGGCGCAACTGCTGCGTGGACGGATGCAGACGCCCGACGTGAACCGTCCGCCCCGGCAACGTGACGTCGAGGGCGTCCTCCGCGAGCGACTTGGCCAGCGCCGCGGCCTTGATCTCCGCCTCGCGCGCCGCCAGAGCCGCCTCAAGTGCCACCTTCACTCGGTTCGCCGCCTGACCGACCGCGGGCCTCTCCTCCTTCGAGAGTTTTCCCAGCCCCGCGAAGACCTGCATCAGCGGCGAACTCCGTCCGATGTGCGCGGTCTTCCACGCTTGCAACGCGTCCTCGGTGGCGACCGAGTCCAGCGCAGTCAGCGCGGCTTTCTCGATGTCGTTCAATTGATCCATTCGTGCCTCCAAAATTATCCCATGCCGACGATTGTCAACATGATCAAAAATAGCGAAACAAACAATCTCGCCACATGATGGACGGGATTGATCTTCCCAAACATCTTGTAACCATTGTTGATCGCAACAGCATGGATGCCGAGCAACCCGACCAACAGCACCCAGAGCGCGCAGCCCAATTTGAGCAAAATAAGTACCGCCGATGTGACGACGATCAATCCAAACAAGATCATCCCCCACGCCGCCCATGTTTGAATCTTTTTCGTTTTCAACTGTCCAGCGCCTGCAAAAGCGGTCAAGGCGCCATAGGCCGCACAAAGGATCGCTGCAATCCACGGAACAATCTCGGTCATATCTGCTCCTGACAACAAAACTCCCGTCCACAAATGGGACGGGAGACGGTTCCCGCGGTACCACCCAAGTTAATCACTGGTGTGAATCACTTTATGCCGACAAACATCGGCTCTCCTTCTAACGTCGGAGTCACGGTTCGGACTACGCAACGTGACACGTGGAACTTGAAACGTGACACGTTTTCCCCCGAACGGCTCGAGAGGGAACTTCGACTGGGTTCGACCGAGCGCACGTTTCAGCAGTGGTGCGCCTCTCTGGCGGAGTCTGCCAGTCTACTTTCCTCTGTCATTGCCTTTGATTGGCTCGCCTGTTGACTTGAATTATCTGCAAAAACAGCGGGATGTCAAGGCGGAGTTGTTCGTCATTGCGAGGCGGCGTTCTTCCGCCGAAGCAATCCCCGCGTCGACGAGGAGATTGCTTCGCCCTTCGGGCTCGCAATGACGGGCAGACATTTACGGATTCAGCGCTTCGATATTCGGCAGTAACGGGATGCGGTCAATCAAGTCGGCGAAGTCCTTTTCAGTGACTTCGGAACTGATCGAAAGAATCTTCTTCACCTGCGCCTCCTCAATTTTTAGAGGCAGTCACGCAGGATTGCCCCTACGGGTTATCGGATGCCGCTATCGAAATGGATTTCGACCTCTGTAAATTCGTCCGCCACGACGGTGAATTCCGTGTCGTCAGCGTAAGGAAGCCCCTGGCCTTCGGGATTTTCGGCATGCAGGATGTAATCGCCTGCGGGAAGTTTGATCTCGAATTTACCCTCCGCATCGGACGCGGCCCGCGTCACCACCTGACCGTCGAGAGTGAGCACCGTCAATTTGGCCTGATACGGCTCGTCGGGGCAGGGATTGTCGATCTGCATCACGGGGCAGGTCGGACCGAGGAGCACCAGTCCGCGCACACCGCTGGTCAGGGATGGGTCAATGCGCGGGGTGCAGGCAACCAGCAGAAGGCAGAAAGCGGAAAACAGATAAAGTCTTATCATCGGAGTCTCCTTTTGGCTATGACTCTCTTCCGCTGTGACAAGTTCCTCACGGTAACCAGAAAACGGGCTGGAGCAGCAAATACGACTCGCTCACCCAGTCAAACCCCAGCGCGGGGACCTGGTTTTGGGTGGACACATCAATCACGGAAAAGCGGAGGCGATATTGCGCGTCCGCGACCTGACGCGTGATCAGGAGCAGGGAATTCCCATCGGGCGACCAGACGATTTGCTCGATGCTCTGGTCTGTGATGGCCAGCACCTCGTCCAGGCTGGCGGGCCAGGTGGCGAAGTACAACTTCGAGGCGAGAGTCAATCCCGAATACTCGCTGACATTGGCGACGCTGACGGCCAGCGTAGAACCGTCGGGCGACCATTCCATGTCCACGAGGCGGTTGCCAAAGAGGGGAAGGGTCTGGGCCTTGTCGCCGTTGACTAAAATGAGTTGATTCTGCCCCGTGGCATCGTGATCCATGAAGGCCATTTTGCCGTCCACGGAGAAAGCAGGGTGGCCCGTGTATGGAAGCGCGGCTGAAGTCAGGTCGCTCAGCAAAGTGGCGAAGGTTCGATCGTCCGCACCCCAGTAGATGTGATTCGGGTCGCGGCTGGGATAGAGGCTTTGCGGCGCGCTTTCGGTGGAGATGATCTGCGACGCGCCATCAGTAAAGAGGGCGAGTTGATTCCCCGTTTCAGTCTTTACGATTGCGGCGACGCGTCCATCCGCGAGGAAGACGGCGTTAGAAACAAGTTGGTCGGTGAGGAGGACGCGGGCGGAATCGTTGATGAGGTAGAGGTTCTGTCCCTGCGCGGCGAGGAGGCCCGCATTGGATGAATCGAGGAGGGTGAATCCTGATTCAGCAATTGCGAGAATGTTGTGTCCGTTGAGATCGCTTTGGAAGATGCCTGCTGAGGTAAGCGTCTCGCCCGCGCGGGTGGAGAATCCAAACAGGAGGGAGGCGGGAGCAGGATCGGCTGAGGCGGGAGGCACGCTCAAGAAGGGCAAGCCCGCCACAGGTCCGGGTGTGAACGAGGCGGAGGGGGAATTTATCGAGGCGGCGGGAGTCGCGAGCGCGGTCCCGTCGGCGGTCAGGTTGGAGGTCGCGCGTCGCACTGCGTCCAGCACTTGCAGAGCAGAGAACGAGCGCATGTTCCAGCCGTCCACGTTGAGGTGGAAGCCCGTCGGGTCGGTGGGATCGAGGCCGTGGTTGGGGAGGGGCTGGACGGCGCGCCAGTAGTTCCAGAGCGGCAGGTCGTATTCGTAGGCGAGTTGGGCGATGGTGCGGTTGATGCTGTGGTCGCCCTCCACGTTGTCGGCTTTGGTGGCGAGGATGGGGAGCGTGCCCTGTTCGAGGTTGTATTCGATGATCTGGCGCAGGTATTTTTCGTACACATCCGGCGTGCGGCCTTCGAACCAGACCTCGAGGCTGATGATGACGACACTCGGATTGTGGATGCGGTTCTCGCAGGCCATGGGGCTTTCGCCCGGCTCGCAGACTTCGGCGTTGGCCCAAAACGGTAACAGCACCGACGAGGCGTTGAACCCGCCGCGCACCGATTCGCCCTCACGCGCAAACGAACCCTGGTAAAAATCCACCGTTTCCTGCAAGTATTGGTATTCGGGCGCGAAGGAGTAGCGGTCGGTTTCGTAGATGCCGAAGAACGAGGCGGGGACGCTCTGGCAATCGCCGATCTTGGAGAAGGCATGCGGATCGTTGCCGAGGGCGAGGCCGCGTTGGTAGATTTCGAGGGCGCGGCCGCTGATCTGCGGGACGACGGGCCACTCCTGCCATTTGGCGGGATCGAGGCGGACATCGGGCGTCGGGCTGACGTTTGCGCGGGGCGCGTCGACGGTGGCGCTCGCGTCGCTGACGGGCGTCGCGGTGTCAGGTGTTTCGGTGCCAGGTGTTCCAGTATCCCCAAAGGGGATGCTATCAGGTGTCAGGTTGGGCGGCGTTGTCGCGGGGGAACAACCTGCAAAGATGAGGGAGATGATAAGGATGAAGAACGTTAAGAATTTCATGGAGTAGTTACTCGGAGCGCGGACTTGAGTCCGCTTGGGGTGGGCGGACTGGAAGTCCGCGGTCCGAAAAGGTTATTTTTC
>DYKX01000024.1:6275-13525 GCA_020722375.1 Anaerolinea thermophila | reverse complement strand
GAGTCCGCTTGGGGTGGGCGGACTGGAAGTCCGCGGTCCGAAAAGGTTATTTTTCATGGAGTAGTTACTCGGAGCGCGGACTTGAGTCCGCTTGGGGTGGGCGGACTGGAAGTCCGCGGTCCGAAAAGGTTATTTTTCCAGTGCGAGGCGGAGGGCATCGAGGACTTGCAACGCGGTCAGGTTGCGCCAGGGCCAGGCTTTTTCCATGCGGAAGGGATCGTCGAAGATGTTGCCGCCGAAGGTGAGGTGGACTCCGTCCGCTTGCAGGCCGTGGTTGGGAAGCGGCTGGACGACCAGCCAGAAATTCCAGAGCGGGATGTCGTACTCGTAGGCGAGACGCGCCAGAATGGCGTTGATGCTGTGATCGCCCTCGGCGTTGTCTGCTTTGGTGCTGAGCACGGGGACGATTCCCTGCGAGATGGTGAACTCGATGATGGCGCGCATCTGGCCTTCGAAATCGTCCACGCCGAACACGTCATTGGAACCGACGGCAATCAGCGCAACGGACGGATTGTGCAGGCGGTATTCGCAGGCCAGCATCGACTCTCCCGCTTCGCATTGGGTCGGGTCCGCCCAGAGACTGGTCAGCAGGGAGGAGGTGTTGGCGCCGCGACGCACGGCCACGCTTTCGCGCAGGAAGGAACCTGCGTAGTAGTCAATGGTGGTTTGGAGATATTCGTATTGCTCGCCGAGGCGATACGTGACGGGTTTGCGGTCGAACTCGGCGAGGTACCAGCCTGTGGTGCTTTCGCAATCGCCCGCCTTGGAGAAGCGACGCGGGTCGCGTCCCAACTCCTGTCCACGCGAGTAGATGGTCCGCACCGTGTCACTGACGGAGGGGATGGCGGGCATCTGCATCCACGCGTCGGGGGCGAGGGTGGCGGTAGGAACAGGTGTTTCGGTGTCAGGGATCGCGGTGTCAGGGATGGGAGTGTCTGTGGCGGAGGGAGAAGTTGTCGGGGAGAGGAGAGTCGAGGTGGAGGAAACCGGCGCGGGGGAGGGAGATGCGAGAGTCGCGGGGGCGCATCCCGCGAGAGTCAACGTCAAAATGAAGACCAATAAAGGGAAGTGTTTCATATTTTATGGCGTGGTTGATTCGAGGCCGACGCGCACAGCGTGGATGGTCTGCAGGGCGGTCAGATTTCGCCAGGGCCAGGCGCTTTGCATGCGCAGGGGATCATCGAAAAAGTTGCGGGCAAAGGTGAGGTGGAAACCGTCGGGGCTGAGGCCGTGGGAGGGGAGAGGCTGAATGGCCAGCCAGAAATTCCAGAGCGGGATGTCGTTCTCATACGCGACCTGTGCGATGGCGGCGTTGAGCGCCAGCACTTTCGGCGTGTTGCCCGCGCGGGTGGCAAGGATGGGGAGCACACCTTTCGAGATGGCGTCGTCCACCGCGAGACGCATGTAATTGGCGTAATCCTCGGCGGGGCGATCCTCCCACCATTCCTCGAGGCTGATGAGGGCGATGCTGGGATTCCATGTTTCCAATTCGCAGTCGAGAGGCGATGTGTTCTTGGGGCATTTCTCGGGGTCGGCGCGCAGAGGCGAGAGGATGGCGGCCACGTTGAATCCGCCTTTGACAGCCAGCGAGTCGCGGGAGAAGGAGCCCTGGTAATACTCGATGGTCTCGCTCAGGTAGGCGTTCTCTTCGCCGAGGGAATATTCCTCGGGCGTTTCGAAGACCGCCAGAAAATACGATTCGACGTTCTGGCAATCGCCGATCTTGGAGAAGTGGCGCGGGTCGCGTCCCATCGCAAGGCCGCGCTGGTAGATGAAGCGGGCGCGCTCGCTGACGGTTGTCGGCACCACGGGGATCTGCATCCACGCGTCGGGGGCGAGGGTGGACGCGGCGGTCGGCGCGAGCGCGGCCTCGGTGGAGGTGGGAGGCGGCGTTTCGGTGGCGGGTGTTTCGGTGTCAGGTGAGACTTCCGAAGTCTTGAAAGGCGTCGCGAGCGGCGCGCCCCCTTCGGGGACCTGACGGCATGCGGTCAATACGGTTAGGAGCAGGATAAGAAGGAGTCGTTTCATAGCAAAAGTTGATGATACGTATCGTAAGATGAATCTTGTGAACAGGCGGGCGCAAAATAAATTTTGCGGTACTACGGACACGCAGGTTGGAGTGCGGCAAGAATGGCTTGCGCGAGGACGGTCTCGCCTGCGGGAGTCAGATGGATGGCGCTGTTGGTGAACTCGCCGGGCGGGACGATGTTCCACGCGTCGAGGTAGTTCCAGCCTTCCGTCTCCGCGCGGACCTTGAGTTGGTCGCGGAACGCATCGTAGGCCCAGCGCGGATAGAAGAAATTATAGCGGATGTGGCTGTTGACGCCGTCGCTTATCAGGATAGGCTCATTTACCAGCAGGATGGGCGCGGGGCTGTGATCCATGCCCGCGGCGAGGATCTCGTACACCAGTGCGGACGGGTCGAGCGGTGGGCGCAGGTCATGGAATTTATCGTCACCGTCGGTGAAGTCGGTTTGCGGCGCGGGGTAGGGCGGATAGATCTGGTCAATGCCTGTGGCGGCCCACTGCACACCGTAGAGTTGTAAGCGGATGAGGTCCGCGAGGTTGCGGCGCTGACCGATGAGGGTCCTGTCCCAGAAATCGGGGCGGACGAGGTTCGGGTCGCGCGGGTCGAGGGGCAGGTCGTATTTTTCGATGAGCGCGTCCACCGTCTCGGCGTTGTTGGTGACGAGGGGCGTATCGAGTTGCTTGTCGAGCGGAAAGGCTTCGAGCGAGGTCAGCCAGATGATCTGGTCGGGCTGGTAACGCGCGGCATAGTCCATCAGCATCACGTCTTTGGTGACGGTGATGGTGGGGTAGCCGAGATTGTAGAAGCGGGCGGGCTTGCCGCAATAGGTCGGCGCGGCGGCGTTGAGTTGTGCGCTGAGAGTCTCTTCGGGGCGGAGAAGCGTCCCCCACACGGACGAGTCGCCGATGACGAGGATGCGGAATTCGTCGGCGGGCTTCGGTCCGTCCGCGATCTCGTGCGAGGCAAACATGGCGTCGAGGTTGTAGAGGCTGAAGTTGTAGGCTTCGGACGGGTTCTCGCCAAACGGCAGGCGCGGTCGGCCAGGAAAAAGCAAATTGTACGCGGACAGCCTGCCCAGGTTGGGAAGTGGAAGCGCAACCAGCAGGGCAATGACAAAGTAGAGAGCCAAGCCTTTGAGAAGCGCGCGAGGGAGGGAGAAGGAGGGGGGCATGGTAAAGATGAAAGATAAGAGATGAAAGATGAAGCGTACTGCGTATTGCGTCCCACGGGGATGCATCGCTATGTTCCGTGTTTACCTGTGTACGTGTTTACCTGTGTACTTGTCTGCTTGTGTACCTGTCTACATTCCAATCAATCGCGCGAAAAATTGAACCGCCAACGCGGGCGCGGGCAGGACGAACCAGATCCAGCCGAGGGCGACAAAATGGAAGGTGAGAAGAACACCGAGTACATTCAACACATTCTGACGAAACGGTGTGGACGCCCATTCCCCGACGCGGGCGCGGGTCGCGTCCGACCAGCGGTTGTGGACGAAGAGTCCCAGTCCGTGCCAGAGACCCCAGAGGACGAAGTTGAGCGTCACGCCATGCCAGAGGCCGATGAGAATCATGGTGGCGAGTTGGGTGATGAGGATCACGCTCCAGATGGGGAACTTACGCGTCCGCAGGGAGCGCGTCAACGGGTTGAAAAAATATGCGCGGAACCACTGCGTCAACGTCATGTGCCAATTGTTCCAAAATTGCGTGATGTTCGCACGCAGATAGGGCGCGTTGAAATTTTCAGGCAAGCGAATACCGACCATGCGTGCCATGCCAATCGCAATGTCGGTGTAGCCGCTGAAGTCGAGAAAAATTTGCAGGGCGTAGGCGTACAGCAAAATCCACGCCCAGCCCGTGGACTGCACCTTGTCCGCGTTCTGCGCGTTCAAGGCCATCAGCGCCAGCGAATCGGCCAGCACAAATTTTTTGAAGAGCCCGAGTCCGATGCGCTGGACAACGACGATCCAATCGTCCTGCGCGGGTCTCCACGCGGCGCGCAGGTCTTTGACAAATCTTTCCAAACGATCAATCGGGCCAGCGGTGAGCGCGGGGTAGAAGAAAATGTACGTCACATATTCGCGCAACGAAACTTCGGGCAGGGTTCCCATCTGGCGCTCGCGCAGGGTGTGGAGAATGCGGAAGACGATGTAGGAAATTCCCAGCCAGCGGATGTCGAAACTGGAGGCGGTTTCCACGCTTTGACCGTTTGCCAGCCTGAGCGTTCGCGCCGCCCACAGACTCGCTTCTGGCGACTTTAGGGCGGCCAGCAGGACGATGAGCGTCACCAACCCGACAGCGTGAATCCACCCAAAGCGGACGCGTCCCGTCAGCGCGGCGAGGGCCGCGACCGCTAAAATGGCCGCGAAAACCAACTCGAGGCGCGGCGGCATCGAGGGAGTCAGAGGCGAGGGCGCGGAGGGCAGGCAGCGCGTCAGCGCGAGGGCGAGGATGAGGAGTCCCATCCACGCGGCGGACAGCCAGTTGTCACGCGTGAAGCGGGATTCGCGCGGCGTCAGAGAAATCCAAAAGATGACGGCGAGTCCGAGAGCGGCGGTCGGCAGCCAAAAATCGAGGTAGCGAATCGGGAGCGCGGGTTGCAGCGCGTAGACAGCGAGAAGGCTGAGCGTAAACAGAAAAAGACCGCGAATGCGGTCTGAGAGAAAAGCGGCGAGCAGGGTGAGCGCGCCGAAGATGGCAATGTGAGTCAGGGTCATCAGAAGCCCTGATAAATCCAGAGCGGCGCGGCGCTGGCGGTGAGGACGGTGAGGAGGACGAGCAGCGCGGCGATGGCGAGCGCCCAGCGATTCTCACGTGAGAGGAGGCGTTCTATTGCACGCCGCACACGAGCCACTCCCCGGTGGAATTTTCGGCGATGTAGGTGCGGGCGGAGAGGTCGAACTCCTGCAACTCGCCGTTGTAACTGGCAACGATCTTGCCCTGACAGGTGACGAGGGCGTTGGCGCCGTCAGTGCCTGTCTGCGCGCAGGTGAGGCCTTCGAGCGTGGTGCTGACGGCCTGGAAGGAATCGAGTTCCATGAGGGCGGTGGCCTCCCAGTCCGCGCAGGAGAGGGTGGAGAGGCGCGTGGCGTCTTTGGCGTTGAGGGCGGTGAGGTAGGCTTCGACGGCTTTTTCGGGGCCTGCCGCGGAGGATGTCCCGCAGGCGGAAATCAGAAGGCAGAAAGCAGAAAGCAGAATTAGTGTAGTACGTTTCATTGAGTGTGTCTCCAATTTGGTGGGGGACATTATAGTTGAAATTCAAATTCTTTAGGCTCCTCAGGAGAAAATAGAATCATCCATGATGCACTCAGCCCGCTCTGCCGCACTTGCCCATCACCTGGTTTGCCCTGCTCTGGCTCGGCGCGCTTGGTTCGGGTGTGGCGCTCATTTTCTGGTATTATCTCCTGCACGAGATCGGCCCGACGCGCACCATCAGCGTCACGTACATTTTTCCGTTCGGCGGCGTGATCCTCGGCGTGATCTTTTTGCACGAGCATCTCTCGTGGCAACTCGCCCTCGGCGCGGCGCTCATCATCTCTGGTGTGCTCGTCACCAACTGGAATCCAAAACTGAACACTGAAAACTGATGACTAATTTCCGCTCTGGTTTCATCGCCATTCCTGGCCGCCCGAATGTGGGCAAGTCCACGCTGATCAACGCCCTGTTGGGGCAAAAGATTGCGGCCGTGTCGCCGCGTCCGCAGACCACGCGCCGACGTCAACTCGGCATCCTCACCACCGAAACCTATCAAATGGTTTTTGTGGATACGCCCGGCGTCCACGCGCCGCGGCATAAACTGGGCGAGTTCCTCAATCAGGAAGCGCGCGCAGCGTTGGACGGAGTCGACGCCATCCTCTGGCTGGTGGACGCGACGACGCCTCCCACCGAGGACGACGAGCGGATCGCGTCCCTGCTGCCGCGTCGGACTCCGCTCGTGCTGGGTTGCAACAAAATTGACCTGGTCCCCGCTGACGTGTTGTCCGCGCGTCGGGAGGCGTACGCGGCCCTCGTCAAGAAAGAAGCGGAGGTCGTGTTGTTGTCCGCCACGCGCGGGGACGGTCTCGCGGATTTACTGAGTCTGCTCGTCTCGTTCCTGCCTGTCCGCGAACCCGAGTTCGATCCCGAACAAGTGACCGACCTGTACGAAAAAGAGATTGCCGCCGACCTGATTCGCGAGGCCGCGCTGAATCATCTGCGAGACGAAGTGCCGCACGGAGTCGCCGTCCGCATTGACGAGTTCAAAGAGCGCGAGAACGGCATGGCTTACATCGCCGCCACGATCTTCGTGGAGCGCGATTCGCAAAAGGGAATTGTGATTGGCGAGGGAGGGAAGATGCTGAAGACCATCGGCTCCGCGGCGCGGACGGAGATCGAAGCCATGGGCGGGCGGCGCGTCTTCCTCGAGTTGCGCGTGAAAGTGCTGAAGGATTGGCGCAACGACGAGGAGTGGTTGAAACGCTTTGGTTATAAAGTGAAAAAGGAAGGGAAGCGAAAGAAAAAAGGTTAGGGGACTGGATTCCTGCTTTTGACGGGCAGCCACCATCGGCTTCGTAGAGAGGCGAAGAAGCGCCGCACGGCGGGAATCCGCAAGACCATCAACAGCACGAGGATAAGCCCATAGATGAGGGGGAGCAGGATGTCGCCTTGCAGGGCGAAGAATGTCCCCTTTTTACCCCAGGCGTAATGCAAGACTACCAGCGGCGCGATGAAATAAACCAGTTGATGCAGGCGTTTCCAGTTTTTCCTGAGGCGTACTTTCCATACATCGAATGAAGTGATCGCCAGCGGAATCAGCAGGAGAAACGCCGCCGCGCCGACGAGGATGTACGGCTTCTGGAAGACCGTCTCGAGAATGAGACTCCACGCCAGCCCGTAATCGAGGTCGGCGAAGATGATGACGTGGATGGTTGCGTACAGGAACGCGTACAGTCCGAGCGCGCGGCGCCGCTGGAGAGGCTCCTTCCAGCCAAAGAGACTGTGGAGCGGCGTGGCGGCCAGCGAGAGGAACAGCAGGGTGATGGCGGCGCGTCCTGTACGTTGCTCGATGTGCTGGATGGGATTCGCCGTGAGCCCGCCGGTGAAGGCCTCGAACACCAGCCGCGCCAATGGAATCCACGCGCCGATGTGAATGGCGATCTGGAGCGGGGTGTGTTTTTTGAAAATGTTCATTGTGATGCGCGGGATGCGGGTTACGAGGATACGAGGAACGGGATACGAGTTACGAG
>DYKX01000024.1:0-6175 GCA_020722375.1 Anaerolinea thermophila | reverse complement strand
TACAAGTTACGAATGCACGTGTTTACCTGTCTACTTGTGTGCCTGTGTACGTGTCTACGTGTGTACTTGTATACCTGTATACCTGTGTACCTGTCTCAATAATACTTCTTCAAATCCATGCCTTCGTAGAGATATGCCACCTGCTCCTCGTAGCCGTTGAACATGAGCGTGGGGCGGCGGTTCAATTCTCCGATGCGGCGTTCACTGGCCTGCGACCAGCGCGGATGCGACACATTCGGGTTGACGTTGGAGTAGAAGCCGTATTCGTTGGGCGAGGCCGTGGACCAGAGCGTTTTGGGCTGGGTATCGGTCAACTCGATCTTGACGATTCCCTTGATGGATTTGAATCCATATTTCCATGGGACGACGAGTCGCAGCGGCGCGCCGCTCTGGTTGGGGAGCAGTTCCCCGTACAGGCCGGTGGCGAGGAGCGTCAGGTCGTTCATGGCCTCGTCGAGGCGCAGTCCCTCCTGGTAGGGCCAATCGTAAAAAGGACTCTTCAGCCCGGGCATTTCCTCCGGGCGGTAAACCGCCTCGAAGCGGACGAATTTCGCGTCCGAGGTCGGCTCCACTTCCGCCAGCAATTTTGCCAGCGGGAATCCCATCCACGGGATGACCATGCTCCACGCCTCCACACAGCGCAGGCGGTAAACGCGTTCCTCAGACGGGAATTTCCTGAGCAGGTCTTCGATGGCATACGTCTTCGGGTTGTTCACCAGCCCGCCCACTTCCACATCCCAGGGACGGGTTTGGAAATCCTTCGAGAGCGGAGCCACCGCCTGCTTGTCCGTGCTGAACTCGTAATAGTTGTTGTAATTGGTGATGTCTTCGAAAGAATTGGGGACGTCTGCCAGTTCGGGCGTTGGCGACCCCGTCGCGATGTTCGGCGCGCAGGCCGCCAGCAGCGCGCCCGCGCCGACGATCCCCGCGGCTTTCATAAAATCGCGGCGCGAAAGATAAACAGACTTTGGAGTAATCTCGGAGTTTGGGATATTGGTTCGGAACATGATTCGCCTCATCAATAAAAAGGGATACTCACAGGATGAGGTAGTTTAACGGAATCTTCCCCGCTTTGGATTAAGAGTTTGCTGAGAGATTCCCCGCCTCACGCGGAGCGATGTGCCGCGCTCTGTTGCTTTGGCATTTTCTCGCCTGACGTTTCCTTCTTGCCTGCCAGGTCGGAATAAAGGACGGTTCGATTCCGCCCGGAACCTTTGGCGGCGTACAAAGCCTGGTCGGCGGCATCGAGCAACTGCTCCCCAGTGACCCCATCCGTTGGATAGGCGGCCAGCCCGATGGAGAGCGTGGGACTTTTCTCCATGGTGTTGCAGGGCAGGGGCATGGCGGCAAACTCCCTGCGCAGGAACTCGGCGCGTTCGCGTGCGGTCTCGATGGACAGCATGGGCATCACGATGACGAATTCCTCCCCGCCGAATCGACAGGCCGCGTCGAAGCGGCGGACGTGCAGGACGATGAGCGTTGCCAGCGACTGCAATACCTCGTCCCCGATTTTATGTCCGCAGGTATCGTTGACGAGTTTGAAGCGGTCAATGTCGATCATGATGACGCAGACAGGATAATGCTCGCGGGAGGCGCGGGCCAGTTCCTGTTGGAGCATTTCTTCGAGATAGCGGCGGTTGTACAGGTTGGTCAACGGGTCGCGGGTGGCCTGTTCGCGCAGTTGGTCGCGCAGGAGGCGGATCTCCTCCAATTGTGTCTGCAATTGTTTGTTTTGGGTCTGCAACCTGGCTTCATGTTCTTTCCGCAATGTAATGTCACGAAAGACCATCATGCGGCCGCGCGTGCGCTTTTTCCTGTCCACCAGCGAGGTGACCTTCAGGTCGAGGATGCGGGGATTGTCCCCCGTCACGGTGATTTCCGTGCGCAGGTCAGACTTGCCCCATAAAGGTTGGGTGGTCTCGCGCCAGGCGTAGAGAATCTCCTTTGCGCGGTGACCGGCCACCTGTCCGGGAACGACGCCGAGAAACTCCCCGGCCGCCGAGTTCATCTCCAGGATGCGGTCGTGATCGTCGAGTACCACTACACCGTCCGTCATGCTGTTGATCAGGGTGGTGTGCGCCACGGGGACGAGATCCAGAAATCGGCGGCGTTCGATTGCCAGCAGGTAGAATCCGCTGGAGATGGTGAAGACGAGTGGGGCAAGGTCCAGGTTTCGCAGGCAGCCAGATAAGGGGCTGAGATAGACGAGGTCGGCAAAGAGAGGCAGGCATGCGCCCGCCAGGATGAACTTGATCTGATGGCGATGCAGTTCCCCGTTGTGACGCATGGAATTGGCTAAAAATCCCACACCAATCAGGATGATGACGTACATGTAAACAGTGTCAACGGCATACCACAGGCCGGGGACCCAGTGAATTTCCCGAAATCCCTTCCACAGCCACAATTCCGCCGGGCTATAGACAAGGTGATGGTAATCGTTTGTCCACAGGAGGATCAGGCTGACTGCCGGCTCGATGGCTAAAAGGAACAGCCAGCGGCGTTTGAGCAATTGTTCATGATGGGACGCTTGCAGGCTGAACAACAGGAAAGTCAAAGGAGTGAGAATGACTCCCAGCGAGGAAAATTCCAGCCAAAAGAGTTGCGCATTCAAACTCGTGGAAACCCACATGGCCGCAGTTGACCCAGACCAGATCCCCAACCCAATCACGTGGATGAATAGCGGCAGGGCGCCCGGCGCCTTGCGCCGCGGCCAAATCAAGGTCGCAAAGCGGATCGAGATTGCCGCCGCGGCCAGGAATGGTATTGTAAATGGATGCGCCTGGAGTTGCATTAGCCCACCGAGGGTGCAATTCGTTGACTCGCGAAATTACTATACTTCATTTGGGGAGTATAGGCAATTGACTTACCCCACAAAATTGGCCTGTTTTCAAAATTGATAACTGCGCTATTTTTAGACTAAGAACCTATCCGAAAAAATCTCGGAGTGCGGACTTGAGTCCGCCCGGCTAGGCAGACTGGAAGTCTGCAATCCGATATTCGGATAGGCTCTAATTTATGGGAGCAGGCTCCCTGCTCGGGAATGGCGTCCTCGTTGGGGACGGTTCTTCGGTTTGGAAGGGTTCCTCGGTTGGGAGAGGCTCCTCCGTCAGGAAGGGTTCCTCGGTTGAGAATGGTTCCTCTGTCAGGAACGGTTCCTCCGTGGGAGCGGGCAGTGGTTCTTCGCTGGGGAGAGGCGTGGGCGTGGGCGCGGGCCCGCCGCGTTCCACTTCCAGCCAGAATTGATTTCCATCGCTGGAGAGTTCGATCCAGCCATTCGCGTCGGTGCGCAAAAGCGTCCGCTCTTGCACGGCTTCCAGCGTTGCCTCATCGGGCAGGCCATCGGGGTTGTCTGCCGCGACGCTCAGGATGACGAGTTGCGGGTCGAGGAATTCGATCCATTCCACAGGGTTGAGTTGGGCGTATCCCGCGTCGGCCAGCAGGAGCGCGGTCAGCGGAGGCAGGTCTTCATTTTTTTGGAGTTCGGCCATCGCGTCGAAACTCATCCCCACAGGGAGCAGGACGCGGAAACTTCCGTATTCGACGAGCAGGACCGCGCCGCGTTCATCCACAGACAGGACGCGCAAGGTCGCGCCAGCGCCGAGATCGAGGGCCTGATCCACCTCCGCTCGCGTCACGCGGACCTGGTGACCGGTCAGCCAGGCATTGAGCGACCGCGACGGGTAGGAGGCTTCCACGTTCCCTGCCCACAGCGCCTGCGCGGGCGGATAGCGGTCCATCAACCGCGGCAACGCGTTGACCTGATTCTCCTGCGTGGACGCGACGATGAGCCAGTCCAGTTTGCGGTTGGTCAGGGGAAGCCGCTGGCCGAGTTGACTGGAAAGTTGCGAGAGGCTTTCCCCGCCGTTGATGAGCACGTTATCGCCATTGGGCGTTTGGATGAGGATGGCATCGGAGGCGCCGACGTTCAGGAAGGTGATGTGTAATTTCCCGTCGGGCAGGGACAGGACCGCGCGCCAGACGAGGATGGCGAGGAGCGTCAGCGCGGCGAGCACGCCCCAGACGGGGATCTTGGGGAGACGCGTTTTCAGCGACACAAAAAACTCCTTGAGTGGTTCGCGGCCCACGGTCAGGCCGAGAAGCGCAACGTACCAGGCGAGGACTCCCCAAAGAGGAAAGTCCACCGATATGGCCGCGCCCGGCGCGTTCCCAAAGATGTCCACCACACGGATGGTGTACGCCACGAACGGCCATGCGATGTAGGCGGCCAGTTGTCCGAGCGGACGGAAGATCATGCCGAGGATGTCGGCCAGTCCGCCGAGGATCATCACCGCGGGTTGGGCGGGCAGGATGAACGGGTTGGCGATGAACGAGATGAGCGAGAGGCGGTTGAAGTGGTAGGCCATGATCGGCAGGGTGGTGACCTGCGCGGCCAGGGTGAGGAGGAAGAAATTTGTGATGAGGGAGGATGCGCTGGACACAAATTGCGAATTAGGAATTAGGGATTGTGCGTCTGTTTGTGTACCGGTGTACGTGCCTGCCTGTGCGCCTGTATTACGTGTTGTGTATTGCGTAAGCAGGCGTGTTGTGAAGGCTTCAAGCGGCTGGGCGTAGAGGATGAGTCCCAGTGTCGCGAAGAAGGAAAGTTGAAAGCCGACATCCTGGAGGTAGTGTGGATTGTAAAGGTTCATCAGCGCGCCGACGCCAAAGAGGGTGTTGAGACCGTCCTGCGTGCGGCCAAAGTGACGCGCAAAGAGCGCGGCCACGCCCATGACGGCGGCGCGCACCACGGCCGCGTCCGCGCCGACGAGCAGGGTGTAGAAGACGATGCCCAGCCCCGCGAAGACCGCGCCGCGCCGTTCGCCAAAGACGCGTCCAAACAGGGAGAGGAAGAGCGAGGCGATGATGGCAATGTTAAAGCCCGAAATGGCGATGATGTGCGATGTGCCTGTGTCTTTGAAGGCCTGTTGCAGGTCTTTTGGAAGTCCGTTATCCACGCCGAGCAGGATGCCTGCCAGGAGCGAGGCCTCGGGGTCGGGGAAAATGTGATAGATGGTCTCCAGCGCGTAGTTTTTGAGCGTGTAGAGACCAGCCGTAAACAGATTGCCCTCTTTGCCCGGCAGGACGGTCACATCCGCGCTGGACATGGTGGAGTAGACGCCCTGGCGGGCAAGATATTCGCGGTAGGAAAATTCCTCGTCCTCGGTGGGAGTTTTCAGCCGCCCGCGCAGGCGGACGATCTCGCCGTAGTGATATTCGTCGTTGGGATCGACGCGGGCGAGGAGCAGGCCGTCCACTTTAAGATCGGCGCCGTCGCCGGTGTCGATGCCTGTGGCGCGGACGCGCAGGTTGGCGTAGTTGTCGCGCTGGTCGGGAGGTTCGGTCACCCAGCCGGTGACGAGGGTGTCGTAGTCGCGGTCGTTGTACCAGGCGAGGTCGAACGCGTCGAAGACGGGAACCGCCGCCTGGTAGCGCGCCGCGCCGAGGAAGAGGACGACGAGAAATGCGGTGACGAAAAGGAGGTCCTTTGCGAGGGAGGTCAGGTTAATGGACTGGGTCAGGAAGCGCCAGAGGAGGCCCAGCACGAGCGCGGTCCCCGCGAGGAGAATCCAGACCGAGACAGGCAGAGGGAATGCCCCGCCGACCACGATGCCGAGCAGAAAAGACAGAGACAGCCAGAAGAGAGGGCGGAACATTGGGACGATTGTACAACAGAACGGGATAATCCTCTAAGAGCCTATCCGAATATCGGATTGCAGACTTCCAGTCTGCCTGGCTGGGCGGACTCAAGTCCGCGCTCCGAGGTTCGGATAGAGACTTAACACAAAGTATGCATGAAAGGGTTTCACCCCGAAAGATGAAAACCAGTACCGCAAGATTTATCTTGCCCGCCGCAAGGGCAACATGAATGTTGCGGTACTGACCGCGCTATAGTATTACTCTGTGAAAACTATGCCAATCGCGAAGATTTTGCCTCAGTACCGCAAGATTTATCTTGCCCCCCGAGGCGCAAAATGAATTTTGCGGTACAACCGCGCTATGTGAAAATCTGTGTAATCTGTGGCAAAAGAATCTTTTTTTTTACAAGGTGTCCCATCAGAAACGGGAGAGCCTTAAAGTCTTGACCACTTCCGCCGAAAGTTCTGCTTTCGGAACAAACAAGGTTGGCTCATGTGTAGAATCTGTGCGACAACGTGACAGTCACTTCCGAAGTGAC
>DYKX01000023.1 GCA_020722375.1 Anaerolinea thermophila | reverse complement strand
AGGGGGATGATACGGATGTTAGGAGTTAGGGGATGGGAGTTAGGAGTTAGGGGATAGGAATTAGGTGCAGGTAAAGTCCATTCGTTTCGGAAAAATGACCAGATGATAAAGGAGATAGCGAGAGCGTAAAGAATAAGCGCGGAAGGGATATGCGCGGGCGGCTCGAGCAAAGTCTGCGCGGCGAGGGCGAGGAGGAGGGCGGTCAACGGGCGCCAGGGAAAGGACGAGGCTTGCATGGATTTTTTCAGCGGGCTTTTTTGCCATGCTTCAGGCCGAAGCGGATTTCCACGAACGCCCTGCCCCCGCCTGCGTTTTGGATGGTGGCTGTGAAAGTATGTTTTTTGGACATGAGGCGCTCCTTGTAACGCAAATTGGCAATTCCCTGGCGACTACCTGCCAAGGCAAGCGTGCTCTACGTTTTGACAAATTAAGCAAAGTATACTATACTCAATTTATGGAAATTGAGCGAAGTTTACTGTCTTTTCTTCTAAAAGAACTGCGTTCCGAGCCGAAAACGGTCATTTTGTATGGACCTCGACAGGCCGGGAAGACTACGCTTATCCAACAAGTGTTGGCAAAAACCGACCTGCCTTTTACCCAACTGAACGGGGATGATCTTCGGACTCAGGAGCTTTTGGGCCGCGCCGACCTGGACAGGCTGAAAACTGTCATTGGCGCGAACCGCCTCCTGGTCATTGACGAGGCGCAGCGCATCGAAAACATCGGTCTGACGCTCAAACTCATCTTCGACCATTATAAGATACACATCATCGCCTCGGGGTCGGCATCCTTTGACCTGGCAAACAAGGTCAACGAGCCGTTGACGGGACGCGCCACAACCTTCACGTTGTATCCCTTTTCGTATGGCGAGTTACCCGTCGTTCCACCTGCCACTTCCAACAGCGAGCGTATGGAGGAATTTTTACGCTTCGGGATGTATCCGAAGGTGATTGTGTCTGCCTCACAGGATGAAAAGGAACAATACCTTTACGACCTGATCAACAATTATCTTTACCGCGATATCCTGACTTTCGAACAAGTACGCAAGCCGAAAAAGATCATTGACCTGCTGGCCCTTCTTGCCCTGCAGATCGGCTCGGAAGTATCCACCACGGAACTTGCTTCTCACCTCTCCATGTCGAAGATTTCTGTGGAAAAATATCTCGACCTGCTGGAAAAGATGTTCGTGATCGTCAACCTGCGCGGGTTCAGCCGCAACCTCCGCAACGAGATCTCAAAGACATCCAAATATTATTTTTGGGATCCGGGATTCCGCAACGCCCTGATCCGCAACTTCAACCCATTGTCCATCCGCTCCGATGTCGGCGCGCTCTTCGAGAATTTTGCCGTGACCGAACGCATGAAGTTATTCTCACATCAGAGACGATACGCCAACTTCCATTTCTGGCGCACCTATACTCAAAAGGAAATTGACTTAATCGAGGAACGTCAGGGCGAATTGTGGGCATTTGAATTCAAGTGGAAAGAGGGGCAAGGTAAATCGAAAGCGGCGAACGAATTTACAAGCGCATACGCAAACAGCAGATTTCAAGTTGTCACGCCCTCTGGCTTCGATGAGTTTATGAAGTAAAGAACGCGCCGCCTTTGTCCGCGTTTTGAATGACAGTTGTGAAGGTGTGGGTTTTAGTTATAGCAACTTCTTCTATTTCCCGCCAACTTCAACTTTCTCATTCAGTTCTGCATTTCCAAACATTTGGTTAGCACACCAAACCGATGGGACGGCAGTTCAACTGCCGCCCAACTTTGGCGGTCATCCCATCACTTTGGCGCGCCAACAACATTTGCAGATAAAAATCCTGGCGGGATAGATTGGATTGATCGCGGAGTTCGACAAGGCGGTCTTGGGTCAGTTTTCAGGAGGATTCTGTTGTCGTGGATCACGGCAACATTGACAGCCAGTCCTGCCATTTTTCCTCACTATCTGCTTTGCTTCAAAAACATCCTCGTCGCCTCGATTTTATCCTTCTCCACCTTCCCCGTGGACTCCCAATAATCCAGCAGTTGACCAATCGTCAACACCGCGTGCATGGAATAGCCCGCCTGCGCCAGCGACTCTTTCGCGCCCGATTGACGATCCACCAGCACGACGACATCCTTCACGACCAGACCCGCGCCCGTCAACTTTTCGATGGCTTCGAACTTGCTTCCGCCGGTGGTGGCGAGATCGTCAATAACCACGACTGTCTCGCCCGCGTGATATTCGCCTTCGATCTCGGCCTTCGTGCCGTAGGTCTTTACTTCCTTGCGCGGGTAGATCATGGGATAGTTCCCCGCGAGTGAGATCGCCGTCGCAATGGGAATGGCCGCGTAGGGCAGGCCTGCGATGCGGTTGAAAGTTAGGCGTTGCAAGATAGGAAGATAGGCATCAGCGATCTGCACGAGCAACTTTGGATACGTGATGATCTGGCGCAGGTCAATGTAGATGGGGGATTTCAGTCCCGACTTGAGGGTGAACTTGCCGAATTTGATACAGCCAGCAGAGAGGAGGCCGCCGGCTAAAGCCGATAATCGGTTATTTGATATTCGTAATTCGTCCGTCATCGTTAATTCCTTTTACAAATTTCCGAATATCGAAGATCGAATCTCGAGTATCGAATCTCGTATCTCCGCCGCGGCGCGACCGGGATTCGCGGCCCGCGAGATGGCGCGCGAGATGGGGATCAGCAATCCTTTGCCGTCTTTTCGTAAGCCCGCCTTCAACGCCAGTTCCAACTCGCCGCCCTGCGCACCAACTCCAGGGGCGAGGAACCACATGTCAGGCACTAAGGCACGGATGTTCTCTAACGCATCTGGCTGGGTTGCGCCGACAACCAACCCAATGTTGTTTTTTGTATTCCACGTTTGAACGAGGCGAGCAACGTACTCATATAAACGCATGGGACGCGTATGTCCGTCAATTAACAATACTGGGCTGTCCAAAGGCGACAAAAACGTATCTTGCAGATCATTCGCGCCGGGATTGGAAGTCTTACACAAAATGAATACGCCCCTTTCTTGGTTCTTGATGAACGGCTCAATCGAGTCTTTTCCAAGATAGGGACTCAGCGTGATGCAATCCGCGCCGAGCGCCTCAAACGCGGACTTTGCGTAGGCCTCGGCTGTGGACGCGATGTCGCCGCGCTTGGCGTCGAGAATGACGGGAATCATCGAGCCGAGTCGCGCCGACTCTTCCTTGATCGCGTCAATGACCTGTTTGAGGGCGGTCCATCCATCCGCGCCGAAGACTTCGAAGAAGGCCGCGTTGGGTTTGAAGGCCGCGGCGTAGGGAGCGGTCTGTTTGACGAGATTCAGGCAGAAGTCACGCGCCGAAGCGGCGGTGGGGTGTGCGAGGTCGGAGACGTGCGGGTCGAGTCCCACGCACAGGAGCGAGGAGCAGTCGTCCACGCGTCGTTCGAGGAAGGAGAAGAAGGTTTCCATTGTGTAAGTATACAGGTAAACAAGTACACACGTACACAGGCGACCTGTTTACGTGTGTACCTGTGTACGTGTCTACGCTTTGCCGAGAACCATCGCCAGCAACGCCATCCTCACATACAAGCCATACTCCATCTGGCGGAAATATGCGGCGCGGGGATCGTCGTCGAAGTCCACGCTGATCTCGCCGACGCGCGGCAGCGGGTGCATGACGATCATATCTTTCTTGGCGGCTTTCATCACGATGGGATCGATCACGTACGCGCCCTTGACCTTTTCATAATCCGCGGGGTCTTCGAAGCGTTCCTTCTGGACGCGCGTGACGTACAACACGTCAGTTTCGGGCAAAACCTTTTCGAGCGAACCGAACTCGGCCTGTGGAATGCCTTTCACGGCGACCTCGTCCATCACTTCCTTCGGCATCTTCAGAATATCGGGCGAGACATAATTGATCTTCACCTTGAACAGCGAGAGCAGGCGCGCCAGCGAATGGACCGTGCGCCCGTATTTCAAATCGCCGAGCATGGTGACGGTCATGCCGTCCACCTGGCCCGCGCCCAACTCCTCGAAGATGGTGAAGGTGTCGAGCAGCGCCTGCGTGGGATGCTCGCCCACGCCGTCGCCCGCGTTGATGACGGGTTTGCGCGCCGCCTTGGCCGCAATCGCCGCCGACCCCGTTTCGGGGTGGCGCAGCACGATCACGTCCGCGTAACATTCGAGCGTGCGGACGGTATCGGGCAGACTCTCGCCCTTTGACACCGACGAATACTTCACTTCGTTGATCGGGATGACCGACCCGCCGAGCCGTTCCATCGCGGCTGTGAACGACGAGGATGTGCGCGTGGACGGTTCGTAGAACAGATTGGCGAGGATCTTGCCTTTCAGCAGGTCGAACGTGCCGATGCGCTCGACCATGCCGCGCATCTCGTGCGCCACGCCGAAGATGTATTCCAAATCTTCGCGCTTGAACTGCTTGACGGATATGATGTCCTTACCGTACCACTCGGCGTTCTTGTTTTCGCCGAAGGGCAGGTGGGGGTTGAGGGATGAGGTGGGCATGGGTTACTCCTTGTAAGTGGTAATTGGTGATTGGTAATTGGTAATTGGGACTCTGGTTGCAGGCTGGGGCGAGTCCCGTTTAATGACATGGTTCACGCTCTGGCATTTTCGTGCTCGGACTCGCGCGACGGGGGAGGCGGGTCGCGGTTTCGAGGAATATTTTCCTGCGCGGCTGTTGCCAAAAGGCACACAAGATGCTAGAATCGGCGCATGAAGTATTTCTTGTGGAACGAAGAGAAAAACGAACTTTTGATATCAGAGAGACAGGTTTCATTTGAGGATGTTGTCTTTTACATCGAAAAAGGATTCCTGCTGGACGTGCTGGAACATCCCAACCAGGAGAAGTATAAAGGGCAAAAGATATTCGTAATACAGATTGATGATTATGTTTACCTCGTGCCTTTTGTCGAGAACGAACATGAAATCTTTTTGAAAACGATTATTCCAAGCCGCAAAGCAACGAAGAAGTATTTGAAAGGCAGTGAAAAATGAACAAACTAAAACTCCAACAAGATGAACTTGAGCTTCTCGCCTCATACGAAGCCGAGGGGTGGAAGTCTGTTAAAAAACTCAAGGAACAAAAAGAACAGTATCGCGTCTATGCCCGCGCCGCCTTCCGCAAAGACAAACGAATCAATATTCGAATTTCGGAAAAGGACCTCCTTGATTTGCAGAAGCGCGCCATACGACAGGGCATTCCGTATCAAACTTTATTGTCCAGCGTCCTGCACAAATATGCCAACGGCGCGCTGACAGAGAAATAAAAACGCGCCGAACTGAAACTTTCATTCCCCCGCCCTTTTCGCAAGACCCGGGCGGGTAAATTTTTAATTTTCAGACTCGCGAACATTTCTTCCGTATCCTGCTTCAACCAATATCTTCCCATCTTCAAAGGCTGTTTTTCCGCGCAACACAACCCTCCGCACTTTGCCTCGCACCTTCCAGCCCTCGAACGGACTCCAGCCGCAGCGGGAGTGCATTTCAGAGGCTTTGATCTCGTATTCGGCGTTCTCGTCCACTTCGACCCAGGTTTCGGGTTGTTCGGGGAGGTGGAAAATGCGGCGCGGGTTGGCGACCATTTTTTCAAGAACATGGTTAATGGTTAATCGTCCCTCGCTGACGGCAGTGAGGAGTAAAGGCAAAATGGTTTCGACCCCAGGGAATCCAGGCGGGGGATTCTCGGAATCTTTTTCCGCAAGTGTATGCGGAGCGTGGTCGGTGGCGAAGCAATCTATTACATCGAGGTTTTGCCAGAGGGCTTCGACATCTTCTTTGGTTGCCAATCGTGGACGCACCTCTCCGCGGCCAGGATGTCCATGCGAGATGACGGGGATATCGTCTTTGGATAGGAACAAGTGGTGCGGACAAACTTCGCAGGTCACTTTGATTCCTCGTTCCCTGGCGGCTTTGATGAGCAGGACTTCTTCCTTCAATGAAATGTGCGCGATGTGGACGGGACGGTCATGGATGGAAGCGAATAAAATGCCTGCGCCCATTGTCCGTGATTCGGAGTGGAGGACAATGGGCATATCTTTCGGAAAGTTTGCGAAGTGTTGCATCCACAGGGACATGTCGTCCAGGCGCAATTCGCCAAAAGTGGAGTCGAGGTACATTTTTAGCCCAGCGGTTTTGTCCGCCAACGACGCGGCGACCTCGGCGTTATCTGGCCCCGCGCCGATGAACTGGGCGTAATCGCAGCGCGCCTTTTCTTTGGCCGCGCCCAGCGCGAGGTCCAGGGTGGACGCGTCGAAGATGGGCGGTTTCGTATTCGGCATGGCGAGGAGCATCGTCACGCCGCCCGCCAGCGCGGATTGGGTGGCGGTGTCCCAATCTTCTTTGTGGGTTTGTCCAGGCTCGCGCACGTGGACGTGGGAGTCAATTAAGCCAGGGAGTCGGATCATGTGTCAGGTTCCAGGTGTCAAGTGTCGGACGTGCGGATAAAAAAAGAGAGCCGATGATGGCTCTCTTAATGGACGGGGAAGGAATATGTCAATTGGACGGGAACGGCTAACAGGTCAGGAAAGAAGCGGGGTTTCATTTCTGCGTGATTCTATGCAGGCGCGGGATTCTGTCAAGAGGTAAGAATCTTCGTGACAAACGACACTAATAACTGTAATCTCGGATGATATAATCCGCCAGAAAATTTCGCTAGGAGATAGAACGATGGCATACAAGAACGTAAAAGTCCCTGCAGGAGGGGCAAAAATTTCCATCAAGGATGGAAAATTACAAGTTCCCAATAATCCGATCATCCCGTTCGTGGAGGGCGACGGGACGGGGCGTGACATTTGGCGCGCGTCGGTGCGGGTGTTCGATGCGGCGGTGGAGAAAGCCTACGGCGGCAAACGCAAAATCCACTGGATGGAAGTGTACGCGGGCGAAAAGCCCTTCAAACTGTTCAATAGCTGGCTGCCCGATGAAACCATCGAGGCCTTCAAAGAATTTCTGGTCGGCATCAAAGGTCCGCTGACGACTCCCATCGGCGGTGGAATCCGTTCCTTGAACGTGGCCCTGCGGAAAGCGCTTGACCTGTACGTTTGTCAGCGCCCGGTGCGCTATTTTATCGGCGTGCCCTCCCCGGTGAAACATCCCGAATATGTGGACATGGTCATCTTTCGCGAAAACACGGAAGATATTTACACCGGGATTGAATTTCGCCAGGGAACAGACGAAAACGAAAAATTCAAGGTCTGGTTTAAGAAGACGTACCCCAAAGAATACGCCAAAATGCGCTTTCCCGATACTGCCGCCATCGGCATCAAACCGGTTTCTTCCGAAGGAACAGAGCGGTTGGTGCGGGCAGCGATTCGGTGGGCTTTGGACAACAAACGAAAGATTCTTAGCCTTGTGCACAAGGGCAACATCATGAAGTTTACCGAAGGCGCATTTAAGGATTGGGGCTACGGCGTCGCCAAGCGCGAGTTCCGCAACGACATTGTGACCGAACGCGAAACCTGGATTTTAGGCAACAAGGAAAAGAACCCGAACCTGAGCGTGGCAGACAACGCCAAGGCAATTGACCCCGGCTACGATATGATGTCGCCCGACCAGCAAGCCTCCATCCGCAAGGAAGTCGAAGAAGCCCTGGCACTGTGGCCGACACACGGTGACGGCAAATGGAAGGCCAAACTGCTCATCAAAGACACCATTGCCGACATTGTCTTCCAGCAAACCATCACCCGCGCGCGCGAATTCGATGTGCTGGCTACCCCCAACCTGAACGGCGACTACCTCTCTGACGCGTTGGCGGCGCAAGTCGGCGGCATGGGCATTGCCCCGGGCGCGAATATCAACTACCTGACAGGTCACGCCATCTTCGAGGCCACACATGGCACCGCGCCAAAATATGCCGACCTCGACAAGGTCAACCCCGGTTCGCTCATTCTCTCTGGCGAGATGATGCTGCGCTACATGGGCTGGACCGAAGCCGCCGACCTGATCGTGAAAGGCATGGAAGGCGCCATCAACGCCAAAGTTGTCACCTATGACCTGGCGCGCATGATGGACGGCGCGACCGAGGTCAAATGCTCGGAGTTCGGCGACGCGGTCATCGAGCACATGTAGATTGGTATACAAGTACACAGGTAAACAAGTAAAAAGGCGTCCTCATTTCGAGGGCGCCTTTTTGGATTTTGCGTACATCCCGTTTGAAAAATTAAAATTCTTTCACCAATTGCATCCACCACGCATCCTTCTCACCGGGAACGAAGGGAGTGTAAAGAGTCAATCGGTCGGCAAGGCCGTTGTAACGGGATTTCAGATCCGCGGCCAGATGTTCAGGCGTGGTGCGGAGGCAGAATTCGCCCAGCATCTCGTCGGTGATGAGCATCGGCATCTCCGCCCACTCCCCCTTCGCGGCAAAGCCCGACAACTTCTCGGCGGTTTCGCCCCAGCCGTGGAGGTCCATCACGGCGCGGTAGGAGGGAGTCGACGCGTAGAAGGCGATCTGCATCCGCGCGAAGGCTTCCTCTTCGGGAGAAGCCGCCACAAACGCGGTGGTGGAGATGGACACGTCACTGCGCTTCCGTCCCGCCCTGGCCGCGCCTTCCTCGATGGCAGGGACGATCACCTCCCGCAAATAGCGCGGACTGTGGAACGGGTGCGCGTGGAATCCCTCGCAGAGTTCGCCTGCCAGATGCGCCAGTCTCGTGTTGACGCCCGCGATGTAGATCGGAATGTTCGGATTTGAGATTGGGCCGCCATTGAAGAACGGCGACATCAACGTAATCTTGTAATACTCGCCGCGGAAATTGAGTTTGGTCCCATTCTGGAAACAATCCCAAAAGGCGCGGATGACCTGGATCTGCTCGCGCAGTTTTCCCGTCACCGACTCGGGCCAGGGCATCCCGAAGCGCCGCTCGATGTGCGCCTTCACCTGTGTGCCCAACCCGAGGATGAATCGTCCGCCCGACTGCGCGGCCAGGTCCCAGGCGGTGTAGGCCAGGTTGGCGGGCGAGCGCGCGAACGAGACTGCAATGGCAGTGCCGAAATTGAGTTTGTCCGTGTGTTCCGCGATCAACGTGCAGGGCAGGAACGGATCGTGTTGCGTCTCTTGCGTCCACAGCGTATCAAAGCCAATCTCTTGCGCGGCTTTGGCAATTGCGGGTACATCCTTCAAAGGGACAATGGGCAGGCCAGCATCGAATTTCATGGGATATCCTTTCTTAAGCGCGAAGTCAGCGAAGGAAAATCATTCGCCCAACAAATATGCCATCACCCATTGCGCCGTGGCCGCCAGCGCCTCAGTGTGCGTGCGCTCGTAGTTGTGCGAAGCGTCCACGCCCGGGCCGATGAGCGCCACCGCCACATCTCCGCCCGCGCGCCAGAAAGCCTCGCCATCCGAGCCGTAGTAGGGATAGATGTCGGTCTTGTACGGGATGCCGTGTTCCTCGGCCAGCGTCCGCAGTTTGTTGCTCAAGCCGTGATGATATGGGCCTCCGCTGTCCTTGAGACAAATGGTAGCGTGGAACTCGTCCGAGGCCTGACCCGCGCCGACCGCGGCCATGTCCACTGTGACCAGTTCGCGGACTTCGGGCGGGATTCCCGCCGACGCGCCGTGACCAACCTCCTCGTAGTTGCTGAACAAAAAGTACGCGTCCTGCGCGGGACGTTGAGCGGACTCGGTCATGGACGCGATCGCGGCCACCAACGCGGCCACGCAGGCCTTGTCGTCGAGATGCCGCGAGCGGACGAAGCCCTCCGTCAGTTCGACGCGCGGGTCAAAAGCCACGAAGTCGCCGACGCGGATTCCCAGCGCCTCGGTCTCCGCGGCGGACGCGGTCCGCGCGTCGAGGCGGACTTCCATGTTGTCGTCGTCGCGTTTCGTCTCGTTGACCGCGCCGCCGTGGACGTGACCTGAAGCCTTGTCCAGCAAAATCGAACCGCGCACCTTGCTTCCATTGGACGCGAAAACCCAACAGCCTTCGCCTTCCACGGTGTTCCAGGCAAACCCGCCAATCTTCGTCAGCCGCAGGCGGCCATTGGACTTGATCTCCTTCACCATCGCGCCGAGGGTGTCGGCATGGGCGGTGAGAGCGCGCGGCGCGTCGGAGCGGAGACCAGGCCAGCGGGCCACGAGTCCGCCCTTGCGGGTGCGCGCCAGTTTCAGGTCAGGGAAGGAGGCGAGTTCTTTTTCGATCAGGTCAATGGCTGGGTGAGCCAGTCCCGTTGGAGAGGGCGTGTTCAGCAGTCGGACGAGGAAGTCCAGCATTTGGGTTGTGTTGATTTCGGGGAGTTTCATTGAACACCATCGAAGTTTTGGAATGCGTCGCGCCAGTCTTGTGGGATGGGAATGGATTTTTGTGCGTAGTAATCGTACGCCACCATGACCACCTCGCCGGAGGCAAAGACTTCCTCGGTTTCGGCGTGGACAACGCACTGCTCCACGGTCATGGATTTCGTGCCGATCCTGATGGCGCGCACGCCCACTTTGACGGGCGTCCCCCATTCGACGGGCTTTTTATATGCAATGTGGACATCGGCAAGGATGACACCAATGTCCATGAACGATTGACCCTGTTTGAACAGGCCGAGATGTCTGAAATATTGGATGCGAGCCTGCTCGAAGAAGGTGACGAACCTGGCGTTGTTGAGGTGGCCCTGCGGGTCAAGGTCACCGTAGCGGACTTCGATGGGATGGTAGAAGTGGTATTTGGACATGCGGCGATTATACCCGCCAAGAAATTTAGAGGAGGAACAGATTGTCGGGATCGGTAGCAACCGTCGCTAACGGCAAGACTGAAACCCGATCCCCAAGCGAATAGGCTTGAGCGCCAGGATAGACCACAACCAGTTTGTTTAACTCCAAATCCTGCATGGCCGTTCGCATGGACGGAGTCAATTTGGGAGCGTCCATGCGCTTACATTCCACGCCGATTCGTTTTCCATCCTTGATCAGCAACAAGTCCAACTCTGCGCCAGAATGAGTTGCCCAAAAATAAACTTCATCAGGCTGTGCAACCTTGATTACCTCTTCAATCACATATCCTTCCCAAGAAGCGCCCAAGCGCGGATGAAGATTCAATTCATGCTCAGACTTGATTCCAAGAAGGTAATGCAACAGACCTGTATCGCGAAAGAAAACCTTTGGAGATTTCACCTGGCGCTTGCTCAAATTGGCATACCAGGGCTGGAGTTGTCGAATCATGAATAAATCCTGCAACAAATCAATGTAACGGCGTGCAGTAGTCTCTCCAATATTGAGCGTCCGCGCCGCCTCCGCCACATTCCAAATCTGTCCGTGATAGTGGGCGAGTACACTCCAAAAACGGAATAGACTGGTGGACGGAATTTTCACTCCGAACTGAGGCACATCGCGTTCCAGGAAGGTGGAGACAAAATCCTTGCGCCATTCCATGCTTTCCTTTTCTGTCCCAGCCAAAAACGAAAGTGGGAAACCACCCCGTCGCCAATGTTTGTTTTGAGACTCCACCCCGACCTCGCCCAGGCTGAAACCGCTCATGGAAATGATCGTGATACGCCCTGCAAGTGATTCGGAGGATTGTCTTAAGAGAGCGGGTGAAGCGCTTCCCAAAATCAAAAAACGCGCAGGCAGAGGATCACGGTCGGATAAGACGCGTAGAATGGGGAAGAGTTCGGGCTTACGTTGGATTTCATCAATAACGACCACCCCCGTTAAATCCTGCAAAGCTGTCATCGGTTGTTCCAAACGTTGCAGGCTTACAGGATTTTCCAGGTCAAAATAATTGGAGGAATCAGGTGAGACGATTTGCCGCGCGAGGGTTGTTTTCCCGCACTGACGCGGCCCAATCAACGCCACTACACGGCTTCGGGAAAGTGCTTCTTTTATTTGGTTGCGGAGTTTGGTTCTTGCGAGCATAGTTGTATTTTACCCTGAAAATCCGCCACCAAGCGGTGGATTTTCAGGGTAATTCTCGTTTACCTTCCCTTCCCCCACAACCCCCACCCCGCATTCCGCCTCTCCTCGCGTCGACGGTGCTGCTCGTGGATCTCGGCCACGTGACCGACCTTCTCGGCGATTGCGGCCTCCAGCCAGAGACGTCCCTTCTCCGCGGTGGCGTGACTGCCCGCTCCGTACGCGCCTGTCTTGGTGTCGTCGTCCCAGGGCGGGTTGGCGATGAGACTGCCGCCCTCGATCCAGTCCATGTAGTAATCGGGCGTGGACACGAAGTCGGTCTCGTCCACCACGCGCTCCATGTGACAGAGGTCGGGACGGAGATGAAGCATGAACGATGTCTCCAGTTCGCAGGCGTGACCCATCCCGCCGATGGGCGAGGTGCGATATTTTTCCAGCGCGGCGGCTCCAATCCGCCCAGCAGTATGAAGGAAGGCCGTGGCGCAGAAAATCCGTCGGTGACGCTCGCCCGCGTACTTGACGATGTTGACGAGGAACGACATGTTGCCGCCGTGTCCGCTCATGAAGTAGAAACGGTCGAAGCCGCGCGTCGCCAGCACGTCAATGACGCCGAGCCAGAAATCTTCGAAGGCGCGTCCGCCCGCGTTGAGGGTCGCCGCGAAGGAGGGACGGTGCGTGCTGACGCCGTACGGCATGACGGGCAACGTGTACGCCTGCTCAGGGACTTTCGCCGCCGTGCCATTCGCAATCGCTTCGATGATGATCGTGTCCACGGAGAGGGGCAAGTGGAATCCGTGTTGCTCGGTATGGCCGATGGGGATGATGATGACTTTGCCGCGTTCGGAGTCGGGGGGAATGGTAAATTGGGAATTGGGAATTGGGAGTCGGAGGGCGGATTCGCCGAGGCCGAGGTCAATGCCTTGGGGAGTGAGGGCGTAAACGCGCGTAAAGCCGTCGTCGCGGAGACTATCGAGGAGATTCGCAATGTAGGCCGCGAGAAGCGACTCGGGGACAGCCAGTCCACTGCCGCGCCAGCCGTAGGGGATGGACGGGAGAATGCCGAGGCGTTGCGGATCCCCCAGTTGCGCGGCGACCCGCTCAGGGTCAGGGAGAGAACCAAGCGGCAGGACGAGGGGCACGTCGCGCGGGAGGTCGGCTACTTCAGGCCAGGTGAGGTTGTCGTAGGGGAAGAATTGGGTCATTGGGAAATTTCCAAGCACACGTGAACAAGGCAGGATATTAATGTCTTCTGTTTCGTTTGCGCGCGGCTTTTTCGGCTTTGCGTTTTTTCTTTTCTTTTGCCTCGTTTTTCTTTGTGGCCTTTCGTTCCTGTTCCACTTGAGACAAAAGATTCGCGTTGTAAAGAGCCATGTATTGATGAGATTGGTTCATATCGGTCATGTCGAACCCTGCGGCTTGCCCCGACATGAAAAAGGATTTCGCCATGCTTGCCTTGCGCGGATCCATCATGTCGTCGGCAAACTTATCAGGGGAATAGGCTCGCAAATATTTCAAAATGGAATCGGCGTTTTCAAGATTGTATTCGCGCTTGACGAAAGACCAGAAAGCAATCAATTCGGGAATGGCGTCCAGCGCTTCTTCACGCTTCCGTAATGATACTTTTTGGGGAAGGATATCGGTCAGCAGTTCGTCAACAGCATCCACATCCATGGTGGGGACGCTGTATCCGAGATACCTGAATCCGTAACCCATGAACAAGCCTATCCAATCCGCATCGTCGGGGAATTGCTCCCTGTGTTTTTTGCCTTCGGGCGAATCGAAAAACAAGCCCACCAATTCATCGCAATAATCGTTAAATTCCTCCTCTGCGTTTTCGTCGCTCATGTATTCGAGATCGTCAATTCGGTGAATGGCAAAGGTCATGGGAACTCCAAGATTTGTTCAAATGGTCTGCAAGACAAAGTTTATCATTTCTTGAATGGCAACACCTTAGGGACAACCAGCCCACTGCCGCACCAGCATCCGAAGGACTTTGTACTTTGTACGATTAGCACGGGTGATTCCATCCTCGTGCGGATCCCATCGCCGAGCGGACGCGGATCGAAACCTTGCGCTGAGCCTGTCGAAGCAGGGGAGACCATCCAGCCGCGCGGTGTGCTGGTCGGCGAGAGCGCCCGGCTGGACGGTAGAGATGGATGAGGCCGTGCACCGCGCCAAATTTGGCCGCGACCGCCTCGGCTTTCGCGCGAAGCGTCTGCGCGTCGAGCAGGTCAACGACGCAGGTGTAGAGTCGCTCGGATGGCAGGTTCAAGCCGCGGACGAGGGAGTCCAGTTTCTCCTGATTGTGGTCGAGCAATGCCAGCGAGTGACCGCGCTCGGCAAAGGCACGGGCGGTTTCCTGCCCAGCGCGCCCGTCACGCCTGTAATGACGATGACGCGCTCAGCCATGGCGCACATCCACAAGTTCGGGCATGCCATCCACGAAAGGCGCGTCGCTCTGTTCCTGCAAATGTTCGCGGCCCGTGAAGTCAATCATGTGTCCCGATTTGGCGGCCTTGGTTTCGAGGTAGAAACGGTTGTGCTCGTTGGGAGGCATGATGTGCGGAATGCGGTCAGTGACGTGAATGCCGTACTCGATGAGTTGCTGAATCTTTTTGGGGTTGTTGGTGATGAGCCGCACCGACTTGATGTTGAGCGACATGAGCATGTGCGCGGCCACGGCGTAGTCGCGCTCGTCATCGCGAAAGCCGAGAGCCAGGTTGGCCTGCACCGTATCGAGACCCGCGTCCTGCAAACTGTAGGCGCGGATCTTGTTGATCAGACCGATGCCGCGGCCTTCCTGTCGCAGGTAGAGAACAATGCCGCGCTCCATCTGGCCGATCATTTTCAGCGCGGCTTCGAGTTGGTCGCGGCAATCGCAGCGGAGCGAACCGATCACATCGCCCGTGAGACATTCGGAGTGCAGGCGCACGGGCACGTCGCTCGCGCCGATGACGTCGCCGTGCGTGACGGCCACGTGTTCCTTGCCATCGCGGTTATTCTCGAACGCGACAATGTGAAAATCGCCGAAGCGTGAGGGCAGTTCGGCCATCGCCACAATGCGGACGCAGATTTTATCGCGGCCGAGACCTTCACATTCGTGGTCGGGGTCGTTCCGCAGAAGTTCTTCCAATTTTTCATGCATGGTCGTTGACATGGTTACCTCATTAATATTTTAGTACTACTTCTTCCAGGACTCTCAACGCGAATTTCGCTAATAGGCGAATGGCGCGAATTCTCTTGTTTTCATTCGTGGAATTCGCGGCATTCGCGTTAAGAATTGGTGATGTCTTTTCTGGACATCTGATAACGGAGCAGGACTCCGCCTTCGTCATCGAAGACTTCGCCTTTGACGAGAGTCAACGGGATGGCTTCGCCTCGCGCGAGACCCGCGCCGGCCGCGGCCGTGGGAGCGGATTCGCCCCCGAAGATCATCGGCGCGACGTACATGGTCAGTTCGTCCACGAGACCGAGTCGGAGCAGTTCGAAATTCAGCGTCCCGCCCCCTTCGACCATCAAACGCTTCACGCCCAATTCGTGCAACGTGCGAAGAGCCTTTGCCAGGTCCACGCGCGGCGCGTGGTGGACATATACTTCCACGTTGCGGGAACGCAGGAATTCGACCTGGCCTTTGGACGTTTGCTCGGTGGTGAATATTACGACACGCGCCGAACCGTAATTGACGAAGTCCGAATCGGGAAGGTCGTCCGCGTTGGTGACGATGCCCACTTTGATGGGATTCGGCGAAAGTCCACGCGCGACACGCTCGGCGCGCAGCAACTCGCTCTTGACCGTTAGTTTGGGATCCTCGTCGAGCAGAGTCCGCCCGCCGACCATCACCGCGTCCGACTCGGCGCGCAGACGGTCCACGCGCGCCTTGTCCCGTGCGGAGGAAATGGCCGCGCCGCGCCGCTCGACGGTGTCCATCTTCCCGTCTGCGGTCACGGCGACGTTGATGAATGTAAAGGGACGATTCATGGTGTTGTCCATTCGTACACAAGTAGACAAGTACACAAGTAGACAAGTAGACAAGTAGACAAGTAGACAAGTAGACAAGTACACAGGTACACAGGTACACAAGTAGACACGTACACAGGTTTTGGGAAAACGTGTTTACGTGTATACCTGTTTACCCGTGTATTAATGCCCTGTCGCAAAATACGCCGCGATCAGGTCGGAAATATCCTTCGTGGTGTGCTGGCGCAGGATGCGAAAAAAATTGTCGGCGGTGGCGCGGCGGTGCGACATCTGTGCGGCGTAATCTTCGAGGAACGCGTAAAAGGCCTGGTCGCCGATGCGAACGCGCAAAGCCTCGAGGAAGGTCGCGCCGTTGAAGTAGACCGCGTCCGTGTAGTCGCGAAAGTTGCCGCCGTTGTAAATATCCGTGTCCACCCAGCCGCTCGGCCCGAAATAGTTGACGCGGAACTGCCACCACCAATCCACGATGCCAGGGTTGGTGTACTCGAAAAAGATGCGCTCGCTGTAAACCGCCAACGCCTCATCCAGCCAGGGCTCCAGCGCCTGGTCGTTGCCGACGAGTCCAAACCACCAGTTGTGCGCCATCTCATGCACGCCCAATACGACGAGATTATTCTGCGACGTGCCGTCATAGCCATCGTAAAACGAACTGCTCAAAAAACACAGCCCGTCAAATTCCATGCCATCGTTGTAATCCAATTCCACCACGTTGATGACGGGATACGGATACGGCGCGAAGAGCGGATCGAACAAACCGACCACCTGCGTGGCGACGTAGGACATCTTCGCGCCCGCGTCCTCGTGACCCGCGAAATAATACGAGCGCGTCACCACCGACCCGACAGCGGACTCCGTCACGAGGAACTCGCGGCTCATGGACAGCGCGAACGTGCGCGCACCGTCGAGGCGATAGGTCGTCCACTCGCCGTTGGATTCAGCGAGGGCGGGCGCGGCCACGATCGGTTGGGACGCGGAGTCCGCGAAGCGCAGGTTGACTTCGAAATCCGCCGCGTCGTAGGTGAGATGCTCGCCCCACGGCATGAAGTCGTGGATGACCCAGCCTGTGGACGGATCGAACGGGACAACGAATGGATACCACTCCGTGAGATTGGTCTGATACGAAAGCCAGCCAAAAGTATTCCCCTTTTGTTTGAAGGGGATGTTCAGTTCGTACTGGATGACGAAGTTGGCCTGTCCACCCGGGGGAAGAGGCGAGGGAAGAGGAATGGTTAAACGATGCGACTCGAGGGAGTAATTGGTAATTGGTAATTGGTTGATCGAGATGGACGTGAGGTAGAACGCGTTGGCATACAGCATCGGCTCCACCGCGAGGATGAGTTCGTTCAGCGTGGCGCCCGTCTGATTCGGGTACGCGATGGCCTCGTCCACGATGACGTGATGGTTGTCGTAGTCAATGGTGGCGTAGAGGATGTAATACGGACGCGCCACCGAAACGGCGGGAGGCAGGGGAACAGGCGTCGGCGGGATGGCGGAGGCTGTCAGCGTGGGGACGGGAGTCTCAGTGGAGAACAGAGTCGGGGTCGAGGTGGCCGCTTCAAAGGGAGTCGGAGGCGCCGCGTTCGGGTCGCGCGTCGAAAGGATGAACGGCGCGCCGTACGGGGCGGTGGGAGTCGCGGGGGTGGAGGAAGGTCCGCAGGAAGTGAGGAGAGAACAGAGAACAGAGAGCAGGAGGAAGAGATAGGAGATGCGAAATAGGACGGAGCGCGCACGTGTGTACGTGTGTACATGTTTACCTGTATACATTTTGACTCAATGAGGATTCTGGAAATATTGCGTGATGAGGTCCGAAAAATCCGCGCTGGTGTGCTGGCGCAGGATGCGGAAGAAATCGTCGGTGGTGGCGATCTTGCCGCGCATTTGCACGAGGTAATCCTGCAAAAAACCGAAGAAGGCTTCATCGCCGATGCGGGTGCGCAAGTCTTGCTGGAAATGAGCGCCGTTGAGATAGACCTTGTTCCAATACAGACGCTGGCTTTCACCGTAGTAGATTTGCGTGTCCACCTGGTTGAGCGGCACGTACGGGTCGAAGCGATACGTCCACCACCAACTCGTGAGCGCCTCGGGTTGGACGGTTTCGTAGTAGACGATCTCGCTGTAGGTGGCGAGCGATTCGTCCAGCCACGGCTCGAAGCCCTGGTCGTTGCCCACCTGCTCGAACCACCACTGGTGCGCGGTCTCGTGGACAGCCACCGCGGTGCGATGATTTATCAGCGAGCCATCGTAGGCGCTGTTGTACATACTCTTGCTGTGATAGTAGAGCGCGGAATATTCCATGCCGTCGTTGAAATCGCCCTGCACCACGCTGAGCGTCTTGTGCGGATACGGCCCGTAACGCTGGCTGTAAATCTCGAACGACTGCGCGGTGGCGTTCAGCACGGCGGTGGCGGCGGTCTCGTAAGGCGGAAAATAATAACTGTAGATGGTGACGTCCCCAACGGTGGTGGAGGCGACGCGATATTCGGTGGCAAACGACAGGACGAACGAACGGCCCGCTTCGATTCGGAACCGACGCGTGGTCGCGGCGGGATCGGAGACTTCTTCCCCGCTCGAAGCGATGACGGGCAGAGAGCCATCCGTGAATGTGACCGAGACATCAAAGTCCGCGGCTTCGAAGGTGAGATGCTCGCCGTAGTACCACGGGTTGTGAAGAATCCAGCCCTTGCCGCTAATGTACGGCACGATGAAGGGATACCAGTCCACCAGGTTGACCTGTTGCGCGGTGTAGCCGTAGATCTGCGAGCAGAGACTGGCCTCGTCGCTGAAGTTGCCGACGACGGGGAGAATCAATCCGAAGTTGATCTGAACTGTAACTTGCTGGTTGGGCGCGAGCGGCTCTGGAAGGGGAACTTCCAGCCGATGACGGACGTACGCCTGCACGTTCTGGTAATCGAAAATGTAATTGGATGTCGGCACGCCATTGATCGCCATCCCGTTGAGCGTGAAACTCTGCGTGCAGGTCGGTTCGACAGCCAGCACGAGACTGGTCAACGTGTCGGGGCTGTTGTTGGTATAGACGATGGTCTCGTTGACGATGGCGGTTTTTGTGGAATAGTTGAACTGCACATCCAGCGTGTATTGCGGACGCGTCGGCGCGGGGACGGAAGTCGCGCTGGGAGTTTCGGTGGGAAGAGGAGTCGAGGCTTCGGGTGTCGAAGTGTCAGGAAACGCGAGGTCGGTGGGAATAGGAGGTGGAGTGGGAGAGGAACAGGAGGTGAAAAGAAAGAGGAAAGAGGAAAGAAGGATGAAGGCAGAACGCGGGATGCGGAAAGCAGGAGGCAGAAGGAGGATGGACATGGGGCTTATTTTATCGTATTCTTTCCCGCCAAATATGCTTGCGATCGTTTCTTTTGTCTGATATACTGACGTTGCAGAAATTCTGCAAGGAGAACCTAATGGATACAACAGTTCAAGTCCGTGAACGTGGAGTGGTCACCCTCCCCTCGGATCTGCGTCAAAAATATAACATCGAAAGCGGCAGTATCTTCAAACTCGTGGATCTGGATGGGATCATCGCCTTAGTTCCAATGACGCCCATGGTTCCAGACCTGGCGCGAGAAATTGAGCGATTGCGCCTGGAGGCAGGCGTGAGCATGGATGAACTTCTGCAGGGTTTGCGCGCACAACGCGAGCGATACAACAGGGAAAATTATGGCGGATAACCCCCGCAAGCCGCGCATCTTTGTGGATGCAGATGTATTGTTCGCGGGTTCAGCCTCCCCAAACGAAAACAGCGCCAGCCTCGTCCTGCTTCGCATGGCTGAAATTACATTGATCGAAGCTATTGTCAGCAAACAGGTTCTGGTTGAAGCAGAGCGTAACTTGCGTGAAAAAATCCCGTCCGCCCTGCCTGCCTTCGAATTGCTGGTGAGTCGATGTCTGCGAGAGGTTCCCAATCCCCATGCAGATGAAATCAAAGCTCTAAATGGCCTGGTTGACCCGGAGAATGCGCCAATTCTTGCGGCCGCAATCCGCGAAGAATGTCCCTATCTTGCCACATTCAATTTACGACATTATCAGCCGGGAGTCAAAACTATCGTTGTGCTAAAACCTGGGGACCTGGTTCAGCAAATCCGTTATTTGCTTTCAGAACTTTAGCGGGTCACTTCCTCAACACCCCCTGTCTCGGATTGAACATAAAGACGATGGCAAACACCGCGGTGGCGGTCAACACAATGGCCGCGCCTGATGCGATATTGAGATAGTAACTGAGATACAAACCGATGACCGAGGATGCCGCGCCGATCACGGCCGCGACGAGCATCATGCTCCACAGGCGGCGCGTCAGCAGGTAGGCGGTCGCGGCGGGCGTGACCAGCATGGCGACCATCAACGCCACGCCGACGGTCTGCATCGAGACGGCGACGGTCACCGCGATCATCGCCAGCAGGAGGTTGTTCAGCAGGCCAGAGGGAATGCGGAACGTGGTGGCGAGAATGGGGTCGAACGAGAGCACCAGGAATTCCTTGTAGAACGCGGCAATGACCGCAAGCACGATTCCGCCAAAGATCAGGATCAGCCACAGGTTTTGGGAGGAGACGCCCAGCACGTCGCCAAACAGGAAGTGACTCAGGTCCACGGCGTAACTGCGGACGGTGGAGATCAACGCGATCCCCAACGCAAACATGCCCGCGAAGATCACGCCGATGGCGGTATCCTCTTTGACCTGCGAATTTTTGCTGAGGGCGCCGATCCCCAGCGCGGCCAGCACGGATGTGCCAAGCGCCCACCAGAAAAGGGTGTCCCGCGCCCCGCCGCTGATCAGGTAGCCGAGCGCCACGCCCGGCAGGATGGTGTGCGCCAGCGCGTCGCCGAAGAACGTCATCCCGCGCAGGACCACGTACGTCCCAACCACCGCACAGACGATGCCGACCAGGATTCCCGCGGCCAGTCCGCGCAGCATGAACGAGTATTGGAGAGGTTCCAGCAGCATATCAATGAACATGGTCATGCTCCTCGCCGCAACACGAATTGTCAATGGTCATTGTTTTTCCGTCCTCTGCCTTCCGCAAGCGCCCGCCGTAGGCCTGGATCAACATCTCGGGTTGCAGCACGCTATTTGGACTGCCGAAGCCGATCAGGCGGTGGTTGAGGAGCATGATGCGGTCGAAGTACTGGGCGGCCTGTTCCAGGTCGTGCGTGGCGACCATCACGGTCACCCCCTGACTTTTCAACGTATCCAGCAGGGACAGGATGTCGGCCTGCGAGGGCGCGTCCAACCCGGTCAGCGGTTCGTCCATCAGCATCAACTCGGATTCCTGGGCCAGCGCGCGGGCGATGAACATGCGTTGTTGCTGTCCGCCTGAAAGCTGGCTGATCTGCCGCTTCGCCAGGTCGGCCAGGTGGACGGTCTCCAGCGCGTGTCCGACGAGGTCCCAGTCCCGTTTGCGCGGCCAGCCCAACAGTCCGAGTTTGGCGATGCGCCCCATCATCACCACGTCCGCCACGCTCACGGGGAATCCCCAGTCCACCTGGCTGCGCTGCGGGATGTAGGCAATACAGATGTGACCGCGCGGTCCCGAACCGTAAATGGAGACCTCGCCGCTGGTGGATGGCATCACGCCCGCCACCACCTTGAACAGGGTGCTTTTGCCCGCCCCATTCGGTCCGACCACAGCGACGCGTTCCCCAGCGTGCAAATGGAAGGTGATGTTTTCCAGCGCGAGATTCCCGTTGTAGCGCACGTGCAGGTCGCGCACATCGAGGATGGGCTGGCTATCGAGATGATGGGTGTGTTGGTACATAAATTCCTTTCCCCTCTCCCGTGCGGAAGAGGGGCAGGCAAGGATTTTTTTTACTTCAACGCTTCCACAATCGCGTTGACATTATAGCGCATGAAATTGAGGTACGAATCGGCCTCGCCGCCTGCTTCGGACAGCGAACCCGTGTACAGGTAGACCAGTTTCGTGCCGGTATCCTGCGTCACCTGCTCGGCCAGTTGGGGATTGACCTCGTTCCCGACGAAGACCGCCGTCACATTTTGCAATTTGATCGTTTCCTCCAGCGCGGCCAGTTCCTGGGCCGAGGGCGCCGCGTTCGTGCTGAACGCGCCCACCAGCGCGCCGACCTGTTCGAAGCCGTACTCGTCCGCAAAATAGCCGAGGGCGCGGTGATCGGTGACGAGTTTGCGGCGCTCGACGGGAATCTGCGCCACCTCGGAGCGGATCCAGCCGTCCAGTTCCCGCAGCGAAGCGATGTACGCGTCCGCGTTGGCACGGTAGGTTGCCGCGTTGGATGGGTCCGCCTCGGACAGTGCGGCGGCGATGTTCTCCGTCCAGACAATGACGTTGTTCGGGTCGGTCCAGGTGTGTGGATCGCCGCCTTCGTGCGCGTGTTCTCCATCCTGCCCAGAAACTTCTCCATCAAAGGCCAGCACGTCGATCCCATCCGAAGCGTGGACGATGGTTCCCTTGACGTTGGCTTCGAGCACCGGTTCGAGCGCCTCTTCCAACCCCAGCCCGCTGATAATCACCACCTGGGCATCGCTCAAAGCGGCAATGTCCTGCGGGCGCGGCTCGAAGGTGTGCGGATCGGCGCCCGTCGGGAAGAGGACGGTCAACTGAATCAGGCCGCCGCCCACCTGCGCCACTACATCGCCGACGATGGTGGTGGAGGCGACGACTTTGAGTCCGGCCTGAACGTCCGGGGGGGTTCCGCCGCAGGCCGTCAACACGAGGCTGACCAACACAAATACAGGGATGAACTTACGAATAATGAACATGAAATTTCTCCTTTTGAAAATGGAAGTCTTTTTCATTAAGAACCGAGAAAGAAAGCCAACTTCCGCATCCGGCTCCGGGCAAACGATCACCCGCTATTTTGGCTGTGGACGATGACCGAGGCGACTACCAACGCTCCCGCCGCGACGAGGGCGATCTTCCCGACTGGGACCGGTCTCTGCTCCGTCAGGGATTCTCCCCGCTCCTCCGCCTCGCGTCTCTCACGCATCTGGTCTGCCTGCACCTTGGCCCCCACCGCCAATGTGGCCGGGATGGCCGCACAAAATACACACATGGTCAACTCCTAATTTTGACAATCCTGGCATACGCCGAACAATTGCAGCCAATGTTCCTGAATGGTGAAGCCATGGTCCCTGGCGACCTGGTTGAAAAAAGCCTGCATGTCTTCGCCTTCGAAATATTCCGCCTTGCCGCATTTTTGGCAGATGATGAGGTGCTGGTGGCCGCGCGCGGCCGGCAGGTACATGTGACAGCCGCCCGGCTGGTGGACGCGTTGCACCAACCCAAGTTCCTCCATCTTTTCGAGCGTGCGATAGACCGTCACCAGGCCGAGCCCGGGCTGTTCCTTGCGGCCCAGGTCGAAGAGTTCCAGCGGTCCGAGGGCGCGTTTGCACGCCGCCATGATCTCCACAATGACGCGGCGCGGCCCCGTCAGCCGATAGCCGCTGTTTTGTAGTATGGAAAGCCACTGTTCGCTCATGGTTGGGGAAGCGCTCATAATCACCTTTTCGATAATGAAAATCTTTTTCAATTATACGTAAACGAAAAAGAATGTCAAGAGAAATAACCGCCACCCTGCTCCAGGATGGCGGTCAACCAGCGGCTGAAAATCAGAACGACGCGACGGCCTGCGCCAGATCGGTGTGCATCTCGAAGGACGCGGCCAGGCCGACGATATCGAGTACGCTTTTCACCTCGGGAGGGACGTTGAGGAATTTGACGTTTTGCTGTGCGCCGCCAACCCGTTCCTTTTCCAACGAGCGGATGGCGTTCCAGCCCGCGTCCGCGCTGGGCAGGGATTCGCCGCGGAACAGTTTGGCGATGGAATGCAACGCGACAATGCCCGCGCTGCTGAGATAGGTCAATTTGGTCATGTCGAGGAGGAGATGACGCGCACCACCATCGAACACAACTTTGGCCTCATTGATCAATTTCTGAAAACTGTTGGAATCCAACTTGCCATCAAGGTGAATGACTGTCACCGGCACGCGGCCTTGTTCCTGGGAAATGGAAATATTCACGGCTGGTCTCCTTGGGGTGAATTGTAAAAGACCCTAAAGGTTTTGCCCACTCCGTTTCACTACGGGGCGCTTCACAAAAACCTTCAGGGTCGGGGATTACGGTTCAATTGGATACCCAACTGGACGAGAGGACGGCGCAGGAGCGCGCCAACGGACGATTGTGGAGATGGTCTACGAGACGACTTTCTACGTTTGGACAAGGGAAACTCCTGGACGATTCAGATGTTCTCCTAGACGCTGAACGCCCACTCGCCCTTACGCAGGACGGGTTCTGCGCGTCCGTCGGAGGTGATGCCGTCAATGTCCATTTCACCGGAGCCGATCATGAAGTCCACGTGGATGAGGCTCTGGTTGCCGCCGCGCGCCGCGAATTCCTCGTCGGTGAGGTCGAGGCCGCCCTGCATGTTGAACTTGTAGGCGCGTCCCAGCGCGATGTGGCAGGAGGCGTTCTCGTCGAAGAGCGTGTTGTGGAACATCAGTCCCGATTTGGAGATGGGCGAACTGTGCGGCACGATGGCGATCTCGCCCAGGCGCGCCGAACCTTCGTCGGTGGCAATCATCTTGCGCAGGACATCCTCGCCCTTGCTGGCATGGGATTCGACGACGCGTCCATTCTCGAAGCGGACGACGATCCCCTCAATCAGCGTCCCGCCATAGTTCAGGGTCTTGGTCGAAGTGACGATCCCGGCCGCGCGGGTACGGTCGGCCATGGTGAAGGTTTCTTCGGTGGGGATATTGGCAGTGAACTCGATGCCGTTCTTCGCAATTTCGCGCGCGCTGGCCCAGTGATGTCCCTTCGGCAGGCCGAGGGTCAAATCGGTGCCGGGGGCGGAATATTTGAGGGCGGTATATTGTTTCTGGTTCAGGTACGCGCTATGCGCCTGCAAATTGTGGATGTGTTCCTGCCAGGCCGCGACGGGATCGTCGGCGTCCACGCGGCACATCTTGAAGATGGTCTGCCACTGTTTGGCGAGCGCTTTTTCCGCGGTGAGTTTGGGGAACATCTTCTTCGCCCACGAGGGACGCGCGGCGGAGATGACGCACCAGTTCATGCTGTTGCTCGTCCCATGGCGGAGGTAGGGCGCCATTTCCTTCCACATGGTATCCTGAAAAACGCCAACCAGGGCGGGGTCCTGTCCCGACAACAGATCGGGGTCGGTGGCAGAGATGGTGAGAATGGCGTCGCCGCGCTCGGCATATTCGAGCGGGATGGCCAGTTTCCATTTGGGGAACTCGGCAAACGAGTCACGCGGGGCGTGCGCGAAGCGGATGAGTTCCATCTGCTCGTCGCCCCAGTACACATCCACGAGACGCGCGCCCGCCTTGTAGGCCGCTTCCGCCACATAACGGACGAGGGGCGCGTGCTCGAAGGCCACGCCATAGGGAGAGGGGGCGCGCACGAGAAGCCGCTGGCCCGGCCGAAGGTTCAGGCCGACGCGGACGGCGAGTTCGGCGTATTTTTGGAGGTTGTTTTGGAATTTTGTCGCCATGGGAAATCCTTGAAGAGAAAGTAGCGCCATTCATCAATGGGCATGGATGGCAGGTTGGGGAGCGAGTCCATATGATTGCAGATCTCGCTCATGAATGCAAATTCGTAACCCGCGGTCTGGAAGCGTCGAATCATCGTTTCGAGGATGTCGAAGCCGCGCTCGCTGTTACGGAGCAGGGCGCGCTTCTCGAGGGCGGTCACGCCGTCGGAGAGGTGCGGCGCGTAGAGGTCGTGTGCGTGGGTGGTGAAGGCAATCACCGACGGGGGCGGGAAGAGGCGCATCAGCGCGGCGGAGAGTCCCAGCCCGTAGAGTTTAATCCACGGCAAGCCGAAGTTTAACCGAATTGTCGGCAACGCGGGGAAGGGAAATTCGAGGATGGAATCGTTTCCGCGCGTGACGCGGAACGGCTCGATGGGCATGTGCGTGTTCCAATAGCCATTCTTGCCCGGGCGGATGGACGGGAACACGCTGGCGTCGTAACGAAAGCCGAGGTCCATCAGGTGGCCGATGCCCTCGCGCGAGATGGCGCCGATGGGCGCGCGGTAGCCGATGGCCTCTTTGCCGAAAAACTCGCGGAAGGTTTTTTGCGCCAACTCGATCTCGTCACGGTCGCCGCTGGTCTCGGTGTCGTGATGATGCGAGTGGAGCGCGAACTCGATGGGAATCTCGCGCTCCAGTTTGCGGATGCCCTCGCCGTAGCGCGCCAGAATGGACGTGACGAGGAAGCCCGTCACCTTCACACCCGTGCGGCGGATGAGGTCCACGTAACGCTCGAACAACGCGGGTTCTTCAAAGAGACGCGTGTGTCCCTGCGTATTGGCGTAATCCGCTTCGATGTCTATCGTGATACAGAGGAATTTTCGGGGCATAGGTTCACGAATGGGTCGCGGATAGGCACGAATGGGTACGAATAGGGCGCGAATGAGGCACGAATTTCATGAATAGGCGGAGAGGGGTGCGAGCGGACAGGGAGGAAGATTTATTCCTTGATGTCGCGGTCGTCGGTTGCGCGTTGAGTGAGTTTGGTGGCTCTGCCTGGAAAAAGGCGGCGAAACTCCAGTCGAGAACGGCCGAAATTGAAAAGAAGGCCTACCGGCGCGCCTGTGGTTTTCAGGTAGTTGATGGTTTGTGTGACCTCACGATTGGACAAGGGCCGTTTGAAGGCTTTAACCTCCACAACGACCTGTTTTGCAACGAACAAATCCAAATCAAAACTTGCCACCTGCTCACCTTCGTATTCGACATTGACTTGATATTGCCGTTCGACCTCAACAGACTTTTTCTTAATTTTGAACGCCAGCGCTTTTTCGTACACCTCCTCCTTGAAACCTGGCCCAATCTCGTTGTGAACTTCCATCGCCAGGCCAATGATGAGGTACGTCAAATCGTTACCAGTTGCATCGGTTACGAGTGGCATCGCACTCCTCCACAAAAAAGGTTGATTTATTACGTCACAAAGTTGTCGTTACATTCATTACCATGTCGAGACATTCGTGCCCATTCGATTTCATTCGAGACATTCGTGCCCATTCGAGACATTCGTGTCCATTCGATTTCATTCGAGATATTCGTGCCCATTCGATTTCATTCGAGGTATTCGTGCCCATTCGAGACATTCGTGCCCATTCGATTTCATTCGAGGTATTCGTG
>DYKX01000162.1 GCA_020722375.1 Anaerolinea thermophila | reverse complement strand
CGCGGACTTTGAGTCCGCTTGCCCCAGGCGGACTGGAAGTCCGCGATCCGATATTCGGATAGGGACTTTGAGTCTGCTTGCCCCAGGCGGACTGGAAGTCCGCGATCCAATATTCGGATAGGGACTTTGAGTCTGCTTGCCCCAGGCGGACGGGAAGTCCGCGATCCAATATTCGGATAGGGACTTTGGTCCGCTTGCCCCAGGCGGACTGGAAGTCCGCGATCCGATATTTGGAACCATTCCGCGATCCGATATTTGGAACCATTCTGCGTTCCCTCGCGGCGCGCTATGCTTTGAATCTCTGGAGAATGGGGTCGTTGGATGCAACGATAAGAGACTCATTTACGGGCTACTTGATCAACCCCTGCAGGTCCTCGGTGGCGGCAAAGTACTTCCGATAGGCGGACGTCTCGTTCAGCATTCCGCGTAACGCCACAAACAACTCTGCCTGCAAATACGGATTTTTCTCCTGTTTCCCTGCGGACAACGTCACCCGTCCTTCCTCGCTCTCCACGCCCAATTGACCGCCCGCCGCCAGCCACTGCAAGCCGAGTTCGACCGTTCCCTCGCGCGAAGCCATCGCCGCGGCCAACTCTCCAATCGCCACTTTTCCGCCGCGATGGTTGAGCGCGTACTTGCACAGCCCTGCCAGACGGTTCAAAAATGCTTCGGGTTTCTCCTCCGCTGGCGGAACAGCGTACACGAACACGACTTTCGGCTCGACGATCTCCAGTGCCTTCCGCAATTCCGCAGGAGATGGGGGAGTGGTGTAAATGGCAAACTCGTCTGCCCGATGCAATTCGAAACGCGATTTCCCCTTTGATTTGTCAGCGCCTTCCGCCCAGATCAAAACATTTGGGCTTAAACGTTCAACGTTTAACGTTTTCAGTCTCCAATCTCTAATCTCTACTCTCTGCTCTCGGATCTCCAACGGCGCTTCCTTCACCACGCGGAAATCCTCGAACTGCAGCGTCACCTGCCGCTGTCCGCGATACGAACTGCCGCGCACCGTAAAGGCCACGTCCACTTTGCTCCCTGTCTCGGGCAACTCTCCGCCCGCGCCGCCCCACCACAGCAAACTTTGAGTCGCGCCGTTTTCATCCTCCACGTTCAACCGCAGATGCTCTTTCGTTTTCCCGATCTCCGTCGCGGACTTGAACGTGACCGCGCGCGTCGCCAGCGTCAATTCGGGATTCCCCGCGCCGAATGGAGCCAGCCTCTCCAACTGGTCTGCCAACTCGAGCGTGACCTCCTCCAGCCCGACCCACGCGTCGATCTGCAGCGTCGCTTCTTCTCTGACCTTTGAGCCGAGTTGCGCTTCGACGGCTTTTCCCAACCCGCGTCGGAACTCCGCCAACCTCGCTGCCTCGAGCGACATCCCCGCCGCCATGGGATGCCCACCGAAGCCGCGCAGAATCTCTTTCTGGGTCGCGATGGCCTCCGTGATGTGGAGTCCCTCCACCGAGCGCGCCGACCCGCGCAAAATGCCGTCATCCGATTCGCTGAACAGGATGGCGGGTTTGTGATATCGCTCCGCCAATTTGTTCGCCACGATTCCAACCACGCCGCCAGGCCAGTTGGGATGCGATAGCACGATAACAGGTTCTTCCAGCAACGCGGGGTCGGCCCGTAATTTCGCCTCTGCCGCCTCGTAGACCTGACTGGTCAGCATCCGCCGCTGCGCGTTCAATCCCTCGATCTGCGCGGCCAAGACGCGCGCACGCGGCGGGTCGCTGGTGAGCAACAGTTCCACCGCAGGGTTGGCGTCGCCCAGACGTCCCAACGCATTCAGCCGCGGCGCGAAGGTGAAACCGATGGTCTCCTCGTTCAGAGTGTCCATGCTCGCGCCCGCCAGATCCGCCATCACGCGCAGGCCAAGCCTCTTCGTCTCACGCAGTTTCTGAATTCCCCGCTGAGCCAGCGACCGCGTTTCGCCCTTCAACAGCGCCACATCCGCAATCAAACCGAGTGCAACAAGATCCAGCAAGTCTTCAACTTCCGCCTCCCATCTCCCGTTCTCTGCTCTCTGTTCTCTGCTCTCCGAATTTGACAACGCCTCCGCAAACTTATACGCCACCCCCACGCCCGCCAAATTTGCGAGCGGATGACCCTCGGGCAGCATCTTCGGGTTGATGATGGCTTTCGCGTTCGGGAGCGACTCGCCCAGATCGTGATGGTCGGTGACGATCACATCCACCCCGCGTGAGTTGGCGTAGTCAATCGCCGCGTGTGCGGTGATGCCCGTGTCGCAGGTGACGATGAGCGTTACGCCACTATCAATGATGGGTTTGAGACTCTCAATGTGAACGCCGTGGCTTTCCTTTCCGCGGATCGGGATGTAGTAACTGACGTTCGCTCCCAGCGCGCGCAGGGTTTGGACCAGCAGGGCGGTGGATGTCTGCCCGTCCACATCGAAATCGCCCCAGACGCAGATGGATTCTCTCTTGCGCGTAGCCAGATTGAGGCGGGCGATGGCTGCCTCGATCCCGCCGTGCGAGGAACCGTCCGTGCGGCGCTCGATGTTGGGATACGGCGTGGGCGGGAGTTCGTCGGGATGGAGGAACGCGCGGGCGGAGGAAACGTCCCTGAGGCCGCGGCGGACGAGGGTCCGCGCGAGAAGCGGAGGCAGATCCAAGGTCTGGATGGAAGCGGGGATGTCGGTTTGGGGAGGATCAATCCAGCGTGTCATGATTTCAACTGTATCATATCGGCGGAAGATTTCAAGTAGCGATGTGGTAGTACTAATAGGTGTTTTTTTGTTGACAGTTTCATGCGCTGTTATTAAAGACCGTGAACGTTGGGATGTTGTTTGCCCCGAATGGAAAGGCTCTTGGTAAGACCCGCCTCCCGGAGATCACCCTCAATCTTTTGCCGAACGCTTCCTTTACTGGTGTTGTTAATCGTAGTTGGACCGACAGCTGGGGTTCCTACTGGACGGGATCCCTGAAAGATGTGGAGAACGGCTACTTCTACCTGACCGTGGTGGAAAACGCCTTCATGGCGCACGCGGGATTGCCGCAGGGCATTTACGAAGTTTCCCTGACCTCGACCGGCACCCACTACAAGGTGGTCCAGATCGACCAGTCCAAATTCAAGGACCACGACGAAGCCTGGACGTACGAACCCTCCGGCCAGATTATCCCCGAAGGCTCGCTCGGTGATACGGCGGATTCCGCCGCCCGCATTGACATCATGGTGGCTTACACCGATGACGCCCGCGCCGCGGCTGGCGGCACTCCCGCCATCAAGGCCACCATCCTGACCGCCCTGAACGAGACCAACACCTCCTACGCCAACGCTGGCGTCACCACCCGCCTGCGCCTCGTTCACGTGCAGGAATACTCCTACGCTGAGACGGGCAACCTGAACACGGACCTGACCCGCTTCCGAACCAACGGCGATGGATTCTTCGACAGTATCCACAGCCTGCGCAACACCTACGGCGCGGACATGCTCGGCCTGATCGTGGAGAATGGCGGCGCATATTGCGGTCTCGCCTCCACTATCATGGCGACAGCCGCCACCGCCTTCCAGGTGACGGATCGCTCCTGCGCGACCGGCTACTATTCCTTTGGGCATGAGTTCGGTCACCTGCAGGGTGCGCGCCACGATACCTACGTGGACCCGACCAACACGCCGTATTCCTACGGCCACGGCTACGTCCATACCGGCTCCACCGATTACAACCGCTGGCGCACGATCATGGCGTACAACAACAAATGCTCCGACCTGGGCTACAACTGCACGCGCATCCAGTGGTGGTCGAACCCGGGCAAGTCCTATCACGGCGCGCCGACGGGTATTTCGAACACCAAGAACTACCTGGTGTTGAACAACACCGACTACACCGTGGCGAACTTCCGCACGCAGGTGATTGGCAACAACTTCAACTCGTCCTTCTACGGTTCATCGAGCGGTTGGTCGGCTGTGTCTGGCTCGTGGAGCATTTACTCTTCGAAGTACTATCGCTCCACCGGTGCGGCGAATCTCTTCGCTTCTGCCAAACATAGCGGCAAATATGGCGACCTGACCTACGAGGTACGCATGAAGCGGACGGGTGTTGCCGGTCTCGCGAACCACATCTCCATTCGCGGCGACTCGTCCCCACTGGATGCCCAGAAGCGCTGGAACAAAGAGTACAAGTTCGCCTACAACAATAGCGGTCAGTTCTCGGTTTGGGAAGTGAACGGCGCCTCTGTTGTTGCACTCAAGGGTTGGACGGCCAGCGCGGCCATCGTTGTGAACAACTGGAACACCCTAAAGGTGATCGCGGTTGGTTCTTCTCTGAAGTTCTACATCAACGGGACGCTGGTCTGGTCTGGCAGTGATACCACTTTCAAGGCCGGCGAAGTGGGCTTTGGTTTCTATCGGGATGCCAACGCCGGCACACTGTATGTGGACTGGGCAAAACTGTCCAATACGCCCACCGCCGATTTCAATCCCTATGAAGAAGTTGCTCCGGGTGTGTCCATCCCTGGCGGCGACGATACCGGCCATCCGTAAGCCTGTCTCCTGAAACCTAAATCGCAGGTTGAATCAAAACACGCCGGGACGTTTCTCCCGGCGTGTTTTGATATGAAAATAGTACCGCAACATTCATGTTGCTTCTGGCAGGCAAGATAAATC
>DYKX01000161.1 GCA_020722375.1 Anaerolinea thermophila | reverse complement strand
CCACACCGTCAGCGAGAGCTCCTCCCGCACGGCGGATTCCACCTGCGCCGGCGGAGTGTAGCCCAGGAGCAAAATCGGCGCTTGCAGGCCGCGCTGCCGCAGGTCGAGGCCTTCTTCCAGGCGCGCCACAGCAAGCCCACTGGCGCCACCGCGCAGCGACGCCCGTGCCACCGGCACAGCCCCGTGCCCATAGGCGTTGGCTTTGACCACCGCCAGCACCGCCGTGCCGGTAATCTGGCGCGCTCGCTGCACATTGTGTGCGATGGCTGCTAAATCCACATCAACCCATGTCGTGCGCTCGTCAATACCCATTGATAACTCCTTCAAGCAATTTCCTGCCTACTAACATAATCTTATCACTCCTTGAAACTGCTCACCATTTTGGGTGAAGGACATGATCCATACCCGGCGACCAGAAGACCAGTCATGTCTTGAAGAAATTTATCTGCGCTATGCCGACGCTCGCAAACCAGGTAAGGGTAAAAAATATGACCTCGCCTATCGGATGCGCAATCTGTTTATGGATCGCCGGAACCTATGGCCGCGCCTGACTTTCTATCGGAATTGGAAGGATGAAGATGGAAATGAGATTTTAGACGGCACCAACAACCATTGCGAACGCGCCATTGACTGGTGGATCAAGGAGCGCTACCGCTCTATGCGCGGCTACAAACAAACCCAATCCGCGCTTGGGGTTAGCCGCCTGATACGCCTTGACCAGCGCGTCGCGTCCGCCCGCGGCGCCGAGCACGTTGGCGGGTCCCCAACCTGAAGCGGAGTCCAACTTCCAATATTGCTCCACCACCGACTTGCGGTACGCGTCCGTGCCGAAGGGCATATCGTAGGCGGTTCCGTGCTCGATTTGGAGTTGCGCGGCGCGTTCCAAAATAAATTTTGGGGTACCGGGCAGGGACGCGCCACCGTCCCTCTGCGAGGCGTCGAAAACCTTCGCGCCTGGATTCTTTTCCACGTATACCTTCAATGACTTGTTGATCAGGAACAGGCGGGAAGGCGGGATGTCCATCATCTCGCGCAAGTGTCCGCTGACGGGGACGAGATTCTTCTCGTCAACGGCGAAGACGGAGGTGGTATAGGCAATGGTCATGGTGGCTCCTCTTGGGTCAGACCCTAAAGGTTTCGAAATCCCTCTAGGGTCTCCTTTTGATTACAAAAACGCCCCGACAATGCGGGGCGTTGGCTGGGTTCATCTGACTTGCGCTTGTTCCATTTCACCTGCCGACCGCCAACGTCCCTGCACGTGATCAGTGAGGGTGTTATTCACGTTGGCGTCGTTGTTCGTCTGGCTGAACATTGGGGGCAAGGATACCACTTGTAAGTCGGATTGACAATCCGACTTACAAATTCATCCACCAGCCATCGCCCCTACGATTCGAAAAGGCTCTGCGCCGGTCACAATCGCGGCAGGCAGAGGGGTGTCCGTTGGATCGAGCGACCAATCCTCTCCGCAGGCGAAGAAACGAATAAAGGGACGGCGTTGACTTGTGACCTGGTCGCGGACTGTCCCGCGCAGCATCGGATAGCGCGCCTCCAGCGCGTCGAGCACGGACCCGATAGTGGGTTCCGTTTCGAGGGGCAGTTCCACCTCCCTGCCAACGCGCGCCAGTGTTTGCAAATGATACGGGAGTTGGACGCGGATCATGGCAGGGTTTGGACCTCCACGGATAAAACGGCAGGGAGATTGCTGGCGATGGGCATCCAACTGTCGCCGGAATCGGCGGAGGCGTACACTTGTCCGCCGGTGGTGCCAAAGTAGACTCCGCACTCGTCGAGCGAGTCCACGGCCAGGGCGCTGCGCAGGATGTTGACGTAGCAATCGCTCTGCGGGAGTCCCTTCGTCAGAGGCTCCCACTCGTTCCCGCCGCTGCGGCTGCGATAGACGCGCAACTTTCCTTCGGGGGGAAAATGCTCCGAGTCGCTTTTGATCGGGACTACGTAAATGGTGTTCGGTTCGTGCGCGTGGACCGCGATCGGGAAGCCAAAGTCGCTGGGCAGGTTTCCACTGACCTCCTGCCACGAATCGCCGCCGTTGTCTGTGCGCATCACGTCCCAATGTTTCTGCATGAACAACACGTCCGGCCGCGACGGGTGCATGGCAATATTGTGGACACAATGACCAACTTCGGCGCCCGGGTCGGGCAGTTCAAAGTTGGACTTCAATCCCTGGTTCACTGGCCGCCACGTCTGACCGCCGTCATCGGTACGGAACGCGCCCGCAGCCGAGATGGCCGCGAACATCCGATTCGGGTCGCTCGGATCGATCAGGATCGTGTGGAGGCACATCCCACCGGCACCGGGTTGCCAGAGATGCCCCTTTGCATCGCGCAGGCCGGGAAGTTCCTGCCAGGTCAGACCGCCGTCGGTGGAGCGGAAGAGAGCCGCGTCCTCCACCCCGGCGTAGACCGTGTCCGGGTCGGTGAGCGAGGGTTCGAATCGCCAGACACGCTTGAACTCCCAAGGATGCTGTGTGCCGTCGTACCATTGATGTGTGCCGGGAACTCCGTCATAGACGAACTTGTTGCCCACGGTTTCCCATGTCTTGCCGCCATCGTCCGAGCGATGGACTACCTGCCCGAACCAATCCGAAGACTGGGACGCGTACAGGCGATTCGGGTCAACCAGGGAGCCGTTCATGTGGTAAATGTCCCAGCCCGCAAAATGCGGACCGTCGATCTTCCAAGTTTTGCGTTTTCCATCCGAGGTCAAAATGAACGCACCCTTGTGTGTGCCAACCAATACTCTTACACTGCTCATCTCATACTCCTTTCTAAAGTCATGTCTCTATCGGGACGGGTCAAGGCTCATTTCGCTTTTAAGAAGGACCATCCTTTTGCATGCAAGGCCTGACGCAACCGTTCCAATGCGTTGGGTCCCATTCCGTGCAATTTCATCAGGTCGGATTCGCGGACCGTGGTCAATTGCGCCAGACGGACGTAGCCCGCTCCCTCGAGCACCCGTCGCGCAGGACTTGCCAGTTTCGGCAGATCGCCTACATCCTGAATGCGTCGTGTAGTTTTCATGAGGATGCATCTCCCTTGCCAGCCACCAGCTCGACCTGCTGCGGACGGATCCCCGGTACGCGTCGAATTTCGCCGCGCGCCTCCAGGTCCAGTTTGACCGTGGTGAAATACCACATCACCGACCCATCGAAATCCTCCTGCAACTTGTCCGCAACAAGCTCGCCTAACGCGGACAAGTTCAACGCGCCGCGCTCGCGTAACAAATCCAGGATCGTCGTGCGCAGCAGCTCGTACTTGTCCCGGTCAATTCGCGCCCCCTGTCTGGCCGGGTCGGGATGCAAGGTAACGATGGTTTCATCCATTGCCATGAACAACATTGCACTTGGATATTGGATTCTCCTATTAAAAAAATCGAATATTGTTGACCGACATTATAGAATATATGTTCTAACCAGTCAAGCGCCAAATGTGGGAAGTTTTGGATTCAAACCGCCACAGGTCGGCTAAATGCCATCGAATAGATCGCCCAGACGATTAAAGTTGACGTTTACAGGCGGATAGGCCCGCATGTAATCTTCATGCTCACCGAAGACCTTCGTGACGAATCCCATCAAGCCGCGGCGCATACCCACCCCGCTCTGTGAGGCATGACACGCGCCCGCCTCACGCTTGATCTCCGCGACCTCGCGAATATCCAAACGCACATGCACGGGGAAATCCACTTCCGCCAATTCCTTGAGATTGATATCGCCATTGCGTCCCCACTTGCTGGGATCCTTGCCAAAGATCGGCATGATGCGCGTCATCACCTTCAGGAACCAGCGCGGGAAAACCTGATAGTAAAGCGCACGCGGCTTGAACGGCGACCCCGCCTCGGGGTGGAACGAAACGTCGCCCGATTTTTCGAAGGCCAGCACCGTCGCCTTGTGGATATGGATGTGGTCGGGATGTTTGTATCCGCCGATCGGGTCGAAGGTCAGCACCACATCGGGCTTTAGGTCGCGGATGTATTTGACGACGCGCCCCGCGACTTCCTCGACGGGCTGATTGATTTGCGCGTCGGGGTGTTTGTTGTCGTCCGAGCCAGGCATGCCCGAATCGCGATAGCCTAAATAGAAAACATCCTTCAAACCAAGATGACCAGCAGCGCAATCCAGTTCGGCGGTGCGCATGTCGGCGATATTCTTGAAGCCGTGCAGGTGCTCCTCGTCCACGGTGCCCGCCTCGCCGCGCGTGGCGCACACAAGATACGTGTCATAACCGCGCTGCGCGTACAAAGCCAGCGTGCCGCCCAACCCAAACGACTCATCGTCGGGATGTGCCAGAATTGCAAGAATGGATTTTGTCATAAGACTCCTTTGAAGTGCGTCACCAAACTAGACGATAAAAGATTGCCCAAGTTTACCCCACCGTGCTATATAATACCCACGGTCACAAATTGCACTTTCCGCTAAAAAAGCGCAGTTGTGACCGTTCCAGATTTGGTAAACAGGGTGAAAACGAACAGAGAATGGGATCATCGCCGGTGAAAGATTGACCGTTTATGCCATCAGATCCGCTAAACGCAAGCCACGAGCCAGATGGTTACCGGCCGAGGCGATCAGGCGGCTCATCCCAAGAGCGGATTGGGTTTGTTTGTAGCCGCGCATAGAGCGGTAGCGCTCCTTGATCCACC
>DYKX01000160.1 GCA_020722375.1 Anaerolinea thermophila | reverse complement strand
CCCAGTTGATGCCATCGAGATTGAGTTTTGGCAATGGCCCCAGCAGCGGCTCGACCGGCGGCTGAAGAAGGCTCTCAATCACGGCAGGTTCAGCGGCGAGGTCATCAACCGGAAGCACATCGGGATGACGTTCGGGGAGGTGATCGCTCTCTGGAACGCGGAGCATCCCGAGGATCCGGTGGAGTGATGGAGGGTGCACCGCCGCAAGGGATGGGGCATAAGACTGTGCTATACTTTGTTCATCTATGCAGAGTCTTGAACCAATCCTTGAATTTATTTTCACCGACCACGCGTTGAAGGAAATGGCGCGGCGTGAAATCACTCAGGAGGACGTAAGAACAGTTTTGACAAAGCCTGAGCAAACAGAAATGGTTCGAGATGGGCGAGCAGTTTATCAATCGAGAATTGGCATGGGCGAACCATCGAAAACATACTTGCTACGCGTCTTTGTGGATATTGACCCCGTCCCGCCGTTTGTGGTCACTGTTTATCGAACGAGCAAGATCGAAAAGTACTGGAGATAAGCCATGAAAGTCATTTATGATCGTGAAACCGACACCCTGACTGTTATTTTCACTGATACTCCTGTCGCCGAGAGCGACGAAGATAAGCCAGGCGTGATTTTAGATTATGACAAAAGCGGAAATCTTGTCTCGCTTGAAATACTCGATGCTTCGCGGCGGGTGAGTGTGCCAAGCAAGATCGAATATCAAGTTGCGCCTGTGGCAGGATGAGAAAATGAACTCCGAGGAAACTCGGAGTTTTGTTTTCAGGAACTGCGGGCGAATAAACTGGGAGTCCACTTTCGGAGACAGCGCGTCACACCTACATTCGCTTCGACTCCGCTCTCTCGAAAAAATTGTTGGCACGCCAAAGTGCTGGGATGGAATCCGCTAATCTTTGCGAGGCCTCGCTAACCTTCCGAAAAATTCGCGGAGATTGGCGTAGACCTGCCCTGCGAAGTCCCCGAAGGGGGAGCACAGTGAAGGGTTAGCGGATTCTTTTCCATGTTGGTTAAGCGCACCCCATTGGTTTGGCGCGCTAACAAAAATTTCGTCCTGAGCAAAGACGGAGAACGAAGTCGAAGGGCGCTCCGCTCAGCGCAAAAGTCGCAAATCCAAAATCGTAAATCTGTGTTATACTCCCCCGCCGTGCCCCGAAAGGGACACACACAACCCAAACTTGTTTTGATCATTCCAAAGGCTTGCCCGGCGAAAGTGGTCCGGGCGTTTATTTTGCAAGCGGCCAGCCCTCCGCAAGGACGGGCGGCATCGGGTAGGTAAACGGGTCAGCGCCTGGAAAGGCCTGCACAACAGCGGAGTCATCAAAACACGAACCCTGTCATGGCGAGGAGCACAGCGGCGAGGCAATCTGCCTGAAAACGGAGATTGCCACGCTGCCTGGTCTCGACCAGCGCGGCTCGCAATGACGATACACAAAGGATTTTGATGACAACCGAATTTACCTCTCTCAACCTGCATCCGCAACTGTTGCAGGCCATCTCCGACCTCGGCTATACCGAGCCGACCCCCATCCAGGCGGGCATCATCCCGGTGATGCTGGCGGGCCACGACGTGATCGGCCAGGCCCAGACCGGCACCGGCAAGACCGCCGCCTTTGCCCTCCCCATCCTCCAAAATTTGCAAACGGATCAAGGCCACGTCCAGGCGCTGGTGCTGGCTCCCACGCGTGAGCTGGCCCTGCAAGTGGCCAACGCCATGTACGAGTACGGGCAGCACCTGGGCGTGCATGTCCTGGCCGTTTACGGCGGATCGTCTTACAGCCGCCAGATCACCCGCCTGAAAAAAGGTGTGGACGTGGTGGTCGGCACCCCCGGCCGCCTGCTCGACCTGATCGAGCGCGGCGTGCTGGACCTGGGCCGGGTCCAGACCGTTGTCCTCGACGAGGCTGACGAAATGCTCAGCATGGGCTTCATCGAAGACATCGAGTCGATCCTCAAAGAGACGCCCGAAACCCGCCAGACCGCCCTGTTCTCGGCCACCCTGCCGACCCCCATCCGCCGCCTGGCCGACAGGTACATGCGCGAGCCGCAGTCCGTGACGATCCAACGCGAGCAGGTGACGGTGGCCGCCATCGAGCAGCGTTATTACCTGGTGAACGAATGGGACAAACTGGCCGCCTTGACGCGGCTTTTCGAGATTGAGCCGATTACCTCGGCCCTGATCTTTGCCCGCACCCGGGCCGGGACCGGGGAACTGGCCAACGAACTGACGCGGCGCGGTTTCCCGGCTGAAACGCTCAACGGCGACCTGTCGCAGGAGTTGCGCGAGCGGGTGCTCAACCGCTTCCGTCAGAACCAGGTCAAGGTGCTGGTGGCTACCGACGTGGCCGCCCGCGGCCTCGACATTGACGACATCTCGCACGTGATCAACTTCGACCTGCCCGAAGACCCCGAAATCTACGTCCACCGCATTGGGCGCACCGGGCGGGCGGGCAAGACCGGCGTCGCCATTTCGCTGGTGCCGCCCAAGGAGCAGTTCCGCCTGCGCAAGATCGAACACTTCACCCGCCACAAGCTGACCCGCGCCAGCCTGCCGACGGTGGAGGACATCGTCAAATTTCGCGAGGGCCAGTTGCTCGAACAGGTCTCCGTCTGGCTGCGGCGCGCCCGCTACCGGCGCGAACGCGAAATGGTGGACGCGCTCATCGCCGAGGGCCACGATCCCGCCGACATTGCTGCGGCGGCCCTCAAGATCGCCCGGGCCGAGGAGAAGCAGCGTCCGATCCCGGAACTGAGCGAGGTGCAGGAACGCCCGGAGCGCCGCGAACGCCGTCAGCCGCGTGAAGGCTCGATGGGGCCGCGCAAGTTCGGGTCCCGCGCCGCTCGGGGTTCTGAATCCCACGAAGAAGGCATGGTGCGCTTGAGCCTGAGCATCGGCAAGTCGCACGGCATCCGCCCGGCAGACATCGTCGGCACGATTGCCGCCCACGCCGACATCCCCGGCCGCACGATCGGCAAGATCTACATCCAGGACAAGTTCACCCTGGTGGACGTGCCGGCCGAGTCGGTGGGGCGGGTGCTGGCCAAGAACGGCGGGTACAGCATCCGCCGCCAGCCGTTCATGGTGGAGAAAGCGTAAGGCAGGACTCCGCCGCCTCCTGTGCCGGTCCAAAGTCGGAGACTTTGGAGTCCGTATTAAACATCAAGAGCCGCTGATGCGGCTCTTTTTTGTGATACTCTTTGTCAAAAGTGCAATTTGCTATTGAGATGAGCGATACGAAATCCTTCAACCTGGTCGAACACCTGGCAATCAAGATAGATTGGGAGAGCATCTATACGTTGGAGATGCCGCGTGTGTACAACTTTTTCCTGTACCGCACTGGCGAGCACGCCCTGGCAGAAGACCTGACCGCCACAACTTTCGAGCGTGCCTGGCAGAAACGGCTCCTGTTTTCCCCGCGCCGGGCTACACCGGCCGCCTGGCTATTCGGCATTGCCCGCAACGTATGGCGCGAACACCTGCGCCAGCATCGCCGACTTGCATCGGAACTTTTGGATGAAGCCGTTTCTGCTGTACAGAATGTGGAACAGGATTGGCAGGCCAAGGATGAACGCGAACGCCTGACCGGGCTGATCCGTGCGTTGCCTGAACGCGAGGCTGAACTGATCGCCCTGAAATACGGCGCAGGATTGACCAACCGTGAGATCGCCCGCCTGGCTGGTCTTTCGGAAAGCAACGTAGGCACCATCCTGTATCGCACAATCAGTGAACTGAAACAGCAACTGGAGGCTGAAGATGGACGATAAATTTCTCTATCAGTTACGCGAAAAACCCGACCCGGAGTTTGTGGAGACCCTGCGCCGCAAACTGGCGCTTTCCCAACCTGCAATTCCCATCTGGGACAAAAGGTGGAGGCCTGCTTTTTCGCTTTCTCTGGCAACGCCCGCCAGGGCAGTTGTGCTTATCGGCTTACTGCTGGCAACTACCCTGATGAGCGTAAGGCCAGTGCGCTCGGCAGTGATGTCTTTCCTCTCCCGTGTCGGCGGGTTGTCTTTCGAAGTTACCACCGACTATCCCGGAGACAATTCGGGGGATGAGACCACCATTGAGTCTCGCACGCTCCCGTTGAATGAGGCCATGGCACTCTTTCCTTATCCCGTACATTTGCCGCAGAATGTTGTGCTGGAGCAGGAAGTTTCCGTGACCGAATGGGGTCCTGGCGTTTCCCATATCTTTCTGCGAGGCCAGACTCAACAAGGTGTTCGCTTCTACATGACCCTTCTTATCTATTCGGAACCCAATGGTGGCGAGATCATCTTCCCCGATTCAGCCGAGGAGATTTTTCTGGATGCCGATCATCCCGCCGCACTCATCCGAGGCGGATGGAACTACGACACGAAAGCCTGGGATGATGCTTACGGAACTGTGCGTATCAAATGGGTGCTGGATAACCTGCTCTATGACCTGGGTGGGAATGGAGATAATTTGGAGGCATTGCTGGATGTTGCCCGTTCCACCCTGCCATAACAACACTTGAGTTCTCACCGGACGGGAGCCACTCAAGAAATTAAGAGCCGCTTTTGCGGCTCTTTTTGAATTACAAATGTCATTGCGAAGCGACAGATGTGCCGCTGAAGCAATCTCCAAAGGGTCAGTTTCCCCCGTTTAACTGGAGATTGCTTCGCTAAAGTGCAGCTCGCAATGA
>DYKX01000159.1 GCA_020722375.1 Anaerolinea thermophila | reverse complement strand
TCAAAACCGCGCCCCGCGGACTAATCCACGGAGCGCGGTTCAATTACCAACTACTACTTACCAATCACTTCATCTCCGTCGGGATGGAGGTCGTCTCCAATTCCTTGATCTCGCCCGTGACCACGAAGACCGTCCGCTCGCAGATGTTGGTGACGCGGTCTGCCATCCGCTCCATGTTATGGGCGGCCCACAGGAGCATGTTGGCGCGTTCGATGGTTTTCGGGTCAGCAATTACGAAGGTCATCAGTTCGCGGTAGATCTGCTCATAGAGCGCGTCCACCTCGTCGTCTTCGGCGGGGATGGTGCGGGCCGCATCCGCATCGCCAGAGATGAAGGCGGTCAGTGCGCGGTGGAGCATGCCCGATGCAATCGTTGCCATGCGCGGCAGGTCAATCAACGGTTTGAGCAACGGCTCGTCGCCCATGCGGATATTGATGGTGGCAATGCCCTTGGCATAATCACCCATGCGCTCCAGTTCCGAGGCCACATCCAGCATCGAAGCCAGCAGGCGCAGATCGCGCGCCATCGGTTGCTGGGTCGCGATCAGGATCATGCATTGGTTCTCGATGGCGAAGCGCTTCTCGTTGATCTTTCGATCCTGCTCGTAAATTTTCTGCGAAGCCTTGATGTCGCGCTTCTTGAGCGCTTCCATCGCATCCGCCACGGCCTGCTCGATCATGCTGCCGAGCACGAGAATCTCATCCTTGACTTCCTGAAGTTCGTTTTCAAAAGTTTTACGGATCATATTCACCTCGGATTTGTCCATTTTACTACCGATGGTCATGCGGCGTCATGCCCTGCGCGATCAGCCACGAGCGAAGTCGACTCTCGATTTGGTCGCGCACGCGGCGGGTCCGCGTGAGGCGGGATTCGTCGTCGAATTTCGCGGGGTCATCGAACGGCCAGTGGTCGTGAATCCCCATCCCAAGAAAAACGGCGGGACAGTTCTCCTCCGCATCCGCGCAGAGGGTGATGACGTGCGCGAAATGGGCTTTGCCGAGATATTCGCTGACGGACTTGGAGTACTGCGACGAAATATCCACGCCAATCTCTCGCATCACTTCCTGGACCTCGGGCAGGATCCTGCCCTTCGGCTCGGTGCCCGCGCTGAACACTTCGAACTGCTCCCCCGCCAGCGCGCGGAGCAGTCCTTCGGCCATTTGGCTGCGCGCCGAGTTGCCTGTGCAGAGGAAAAGAACTTTTGGTTTGGTCATAATGGCTCCTTGGGGGAGGTAAACAGGTACACAGGTAAACACGTACACACGTGCAAACAGAACCTGTTTACCTGTGTACTTGTGTACCTGTCTACGTTCATTCCTTTCTACCCAAATCTTCCCGTAACATAGTCTTCGGTTCTCTTATCTTTTGGGCGAGTAAATATTACCTTTGTATTATCGAACTCGATGACCGTGCCCGAGCGGGTATTTTCGTAAAGCATCATCATGGCGGTGTAATCCGAGACGCGCGCCGCCTGCTGCATATTATGGGTGACAATCAGGATGGTGTAGTTCTTCTTCAGTTCCTGCATCAACTCCTCGATACGCAGAGTCGAGATCGGGTCGAGGGCGGAGGCGGGTTCGTCCATCAGGATGATCTCTGGCTGGATGGCGATTGCCCGCGCGATGCACAGGCGTTGTTGCTGTCCGCCAGAGAGGGCATAGGCGCTCTCCTTGAGTTTGTCCTTCACTTCATCCCACAATGCCGCGCCGCGCAGGGAAGTTTCCACCAACTCGTCCATTTTGCCTTTGAAGCCGTTGATGCGCGCGCCCCAGGCGATATTTTCGTAGATGGATTTGGGGAACGGGTTCGGCTTTTGGAAGACCATGCCGATGCGGCGGCGAACCTCGACGGGGTCAATGTCCCTGCCATACAGGTTGACGCCGTGCATAAGAATCTCGCCGCTGACGCGGCTGGTCGGGACGAAGTCGTTCATGCGGTTGAAGGCGCGCAACAGCGTGGACTTTCCGCATCCCGATGGACCGATGATGGCGGTGATCTGCTGCTTTTCAATCTTCAAATTGACGTCTTTCACGGCCTCGAAATTGCCGTAAAAAATGCTCAGGTCGCGGGTTTCGATGGCATATTGAGTGGGTTCAGGTTGCATGGATCAAATCTCTTTCTGGAAATTTAATGGCGGCGCTGGAAGCGGTTGCGAAGCAGGATGGCCGTAGCGTTGAGCGTCAACAGCAAGATGAGCAGGACGATGATCGCCGCCGCGGCAATGCTGTGAAATTCAGGCTGGGCACGCGACGTCCATTGATAAATCTGGATGGGCAGGGCGGTGAATTTGCTGAACGGCCCGTCGGGGTCTATGCTGATGAAGGTGGACGCGCCGACGATGATGAGCGGAGCCGTCTCACCGACCGCGCGGGACATGGCGAGGATGCTCCCCGTCAGGATGCCTGGCAGCGCATTCGGCAAAACGTGACTCCACACCGTCTGCCAGCGCGTCGCGCCGACGCCGAAAGCGGCCTGCCGAATGGAATCGGGGACGGCCTTGATGGCCTCCTGTGCATTGATGATGACCAGCGGCAGGACGAGGATGCCCATCGTCAGCCCCGCAGACATGATCGTGCGCCCGTTCGTGTCGGTGATGCCGAACATCGCGCCGCTGGTAAACGCTTCCCAGGCGCGCACGAAGATCGCCAGCCCCAACATGCCATAGACGATGCTCGGTACGCCCGCCAGGTTATTGATGTTGGTCTGAATTAAACGATTGAGAAAATTCTTGTGGGCATATTCCTGCAAGTACACCGCCGCGCCCACCCCCACAGGAAGCGCCAACGCAATGGCAATGACCACCAGCCAGAGGGAACCCAGAATGGCCGTGCGAACGCCCGCAAATTCCGCGCGGCTCGACATGGGACTGGTCACAAAGGCCGGCGTGAGCCAGGAGCGGAATTCGAGGCGTGCGTTGGGATATTTTTCCGCCACTTCGGCTTCGATCTCCTGTTTGTGCATAAGCGAGTCGAAGAGAGTATACGTCTGTTTGGTATCCACCTGAAGGAGGCGTTCCTGCACCAGGTGATACAGTTCCACCTGGCTGCGTTCCTCCATTGGGGACTCGTCGTTCAATTTATTGTAGGCGCCTTTGGAGAGGTTTTCCTGCAAGACAACCAGCAGTTCCTCGCGGCTCAATTCTTCGATGGGCTTGTCGCTGAATTGGGACGGGTCTTTCTTGTATTCGAATGCCACGTAGCCAAACGCCTCGTCTGCCACGCTCAGCAATAGGGCGGAGAGGCTGACAATGGCAAACAACAGCGCAATCAAAAAAACGGACTGCCAGATCCACGCCTTGCGGTAGCGGTTGGCAACAAATTTTTGCAGGTCTTTTTCTTCGGGGTAGGAAAATTTGCTCATGGGATCACTCGTATTGCTCGCGGAACTTTGACACCACCCACTGGCTGACGAGATTCAAAACCAACGTGACCAAGAAGAGCATCAACGCGATGGCAAACAGGCTGGTGTAATCCACCGTGCCGTACGGGAGGTCGCCGCCGCTGATGCGGGCGATGTGACCGGTCATGGTTTCGGCGGCGTCGAGCGGGTTGAACGAGAAATTGGGTCCCGCGCCCGCAGCGATGGCCACGATCATCGTCTCGCCGACCGCGCGCGAGATACCCACGATCACCGCCGCGCCGATCCCCGAAAGGGCGGCCGGAAAAACCACCTGCGTACTGGCTTCCAGCGGGGTGGCGCCCATTGCATAGGCGGCCTCGCGCAGGGAACGAGGCACCGCGCTCAAGGCGTCCTCGCTCATCGAGGAAATGAGAGGCAGGATCATAATGCCCATCACGATGCCCGCCGAGAGCATGTTGTAAACGCCCATTTTCTCTGTCCCAAAAATAGGTTGCAGAATGGGTGTGACAAATAGCAATGCAAAATAACCGTATACCACGGTCGGGATGCCCGCCAGCACTTCCAGGATCGGTTTCAAGAAAGAGCGGGTGCGCGGAGTGGCATATTCGCTCAGATAAACCGCCGCGCTCAACCCCAACGGCACAGCCACCAAAATGGCGATGGCGCTCGTGGTGAGCGTGGCGCTGACCAATGCCCAAATGCCGAAATCGCCAATTTGCGGCTGCCACTTGGTTTCCGTGAAGAATTCCTTCAACGTGACGGCCGGGTCGTTGAAGAACAGCAAGGCCTGGTCGCCCAGCACAATCACGATGCTGATCGTGATGAAGATAGTCAGGAAGCCGACGAAGAGCAGGCTTAATTCAATCAGGTTTTCGCTCCAGCGGCGTTTCCGTTTGAGGGAGGCCAGTTGGAATAAGTTGGCGGCTGGGGTTTCTTTTGCGGTAGCATCCATTTCGCGATTTCTCCGATGCTGTTTAATCTGATAGCGGAGATATGTCCCTGGCTGGCGGCCGTTCAAAACAGCCGCCCGCCGTCCCGAGGTCCCGATGCGGATTGTCCAAAAAAGTCAAAAATAAAATTTTATTTAATCATACCATCGGTACGGGACGATGTTCAGCATGATTCGGAACAACATTTTCCGATTTTACAGCATGAATGGGCTGGCCACTCCAATGGAGAGGCCAGCCCAAAAATCATCCCGAGCCGATTCTTACTGGCCGAGGAGGGCGAGATACCACGCACCCCAGGAGCTATAGATGGCTTGGGCAGGAGCGGGGAAGTAACCAACGTCCACAATGTTGGCATCCAACTGGCTGAGGTAGAAGCCAATGAAGGCGGCCACCTGCGGTTTTTCCT
>DYKX01000158.1 GCA_020722375.1 Anaerolinea thermophila | reverse complement strand
TTTGCCCTGCAAGCGGTGGAACAGCCAGAACAACGGGTTTTCGCGCGGCGCCAGCAGATAGACCGCCTCTGCGCTTTTGAACGGAGCGGCGGCGTGTTTGACTTCCAATCGCCCACCTGTCGTCATGCCCGGCAGTTTCTCGCCCGCCGAAACCGTCCCAATCGTTTTCAGTCCCTCGTGTAGCCATGCCAAAACCTGGCGGGCGCGCTGACGGTTATAATAATAGCCGCGAACATACCCCAAGATCAGGAGCGCAGAAATTCCAATTACCACCCATTGACCAAGATTTAGTTCCATTTTTGGCCTCCAGCCGATCTTCCCTGCAAGGCTTTCCGCTCGCAAGGTTTCATTGGGCAAAGTTTAGCCGAAAAAAACAACCTTGTACAGCAAAAGGAGAAACTCATGGACCTGCAATTAAAAAACAAAATCGCCCTCGTCGCGGGTTCGTCCCGCGGACTTGGTTACGCCACTGCGTTGGCGCTTGCAAAAGAAGGCTGCAAGGTCGCCATCAACGGACGGGATGAAGCCAGGATAAAAAGCGCAGCCGAGAAATTAAGCAAGGAAACGGGCGCGCAAGTCATCGGGTTGGCAGGCGATGTCGGCTTGCGCGATGTGCCCGCGCGACTGGTCGCGCAGACGGTCGAAGCATTTGGCGGGCTGGACATTCTCATCACCAATTCGGGCGGACCAAAACCTGGCGCGTTCGAATCCCACGATGAAGCCAACTGGCAGAACGCCATTGACCTGTCGCTGATGAGCCACGTCCGCCTGATACGCGCGGCGCTGCCTCACCTCCGCAAATCGTCCGCGGCCAGCGTGTTGACGGTCACTTCGTATTCGGTCAAGCAACCCGTCCCCAATCTGGTGTTGTCGAACAGCGTGCGCGCCGCCACAGTGGGACTGACCAAGTCCCTCGCGTTGGAACTTGGCAGGGACGGAATTCGTTTCAATTCCATCCTGCCAGGCTGGACGGAGACCGAACGCGTCGGGGAGTTGATGACGGCTCGGGCAACGGCGAACCGCACCTCGGTCGAGGAAGAGACGCGCAAACAGTCGGAGCAGAGTCCCTTTGGTAGAATGGGGCGTCCCGAAGAGTTCGCCAACGCGGCCGCGTTCCTCGTCTCGCCCGCCGCGTCGTACATCACGGGCGTCATGCTCAACGTGGACGGCGGGATGTACAAGGGCACACTTTGATCTATGATTTTGCTACCGTACATTTACGAGTAAATTCCGTCACTGCGAGGAGGGCGGTCTTCCCGACGAAGCAGTCTCCCGCCACGAGAGGGGATTGCTTCGGGACACCTGCCCTGGCGGGCGGTGCCAGGGAGATCACCCTCGCAATGACGGATGTACGGTAGAGAATCTTTTATTTAAAATTTCGAGCGAAGATTTAAGATTGGAGAATTTATGAGCGAAACCATCTGCCTGAATTGCGAACGCACCGAGCACGAAACGCCCCTGCTGATGCTGACCTTCAAAGGCGAAGCAAAATTCATCTGCGCGCAGTGCCTGCCCACGTTGATCCACAAACCGCACCTGCTGGTGGAAAAACTGCCTGGGATGCAGATCACGCCCGCGAAACACGAGCACTAACCCTATCCAATGAACAAACTTTCCCGCGTCAGTAAAAATTCGCTCATCGTCGCGGCGTTTTTTTTCTTCGATAAAATCCTGGCCTTCGTGCGCACCGGAATCATCTCGCGCCAGTATTCCGACGAAGTGCATTTGCTCGACACGTTCAACGCCGCCAACAACCTGCCCGATGTGCTGTTCGCGCTCATTTCGGGCGGCGCGCTGGCGATGGCGTTCATTCCCCTCCTCACCGAATACCTGACCACCAAAGACCGCGCCGCCGCCTGGGATTTATTTTCGCGCGTGGCCAACGCGGCCTTCCTTGTCACGGCCTCCATCGCTGTCATCATTGCCATCTTCGCCGAGCCAATCGTCAACGCAGAGATCGGCATTGCGCCCGGCTTCGGCGCGGAACAGCGCGCCCTGCTGGCCGAACTCATGCGCCTCAACCTGATTGGCACGATCATCTTCTCCATCAGCGGCCTGGTGATGGCCAGCCTGCAAGCCAACCAGCACTTCGTCCTGCCCGCCATGGCGCCTGTCATGTACAACGTGGGGCAGATCATCGGCGCGCTCGTTTTCGTCCCGCTCTGGGGAATCCACGGCCTTGTGTATGGCGTCATCCTCGGCGCGGTCATGCACCTGCTCATTCAAGTGCCTGCACTCTTCAAATTTGGATTCAAATGGACACCCGCCCTCGACCTGCGCCACACGGGACTTGTCGAGGCCCTTCGCCTGATGGCGCCTCGTCTCCTGACGATGGGCGGGATCCAGCTCATTGTGCTGGCGCGCGACAACCTCGCTTCGCGCCTCGGACAGGAGGGCGCGGTGACCTCGCTCACCTACGGCTGGATGATCATGCAAGTGCCTGAGACGATTCTCGGGACGGCCATCGCCACCGCCATGCTCCCCACCCTCTCCGAGTTCGCGGCGCGCGGGAATTGGGCCGCGTTCCGCGACACGATCGAACGCGCCCTGCGAGTCTTGCTCGCGCTCACCATCCCCGTCGCAGCGGTGATGGCCGCGGGCATCCATCCCCTTGTCCGCGTCATCTTCGGCTTCGACGAAGCCGCGTCCACTTTACTGACGTGGACGACGCGCGCCTACCTGCTCACGCTGACGGGCTACACCATCCACGAGGTGGCGGCGCGCTCGTTCTACGCCCGCAAGGAGCCGATGTTCCCTCTCTACGCGGTATTGATTCGCCTGGTTATCTTCCTCGGCATCGGCATCCTCGGTGTAACGTTGTTCCGTGAGATTGGCGCGCCGGTCATCGCCTTCGCGGAGATCGCGCTGCTCATCGAGGCCCTCATCCTCTTCAAGTGGCTCTCGAATCGGACGCATGAACCAATCCGTGTGGGTGGCTCGGTGACGCGCGGGCTGGCCGCCGCACTGGTTGGGGGCGCGGCCGCCTACGGTCTCGCGTGGGGCGTGCCGGGCGGGGCAGTCGTCACCGCGCTGCTGGGAATGTCTGTGGGCGGGATCGTCGCCCTTGCCATCGTCTGGAAGGATTTCCGCCTGCTGTTGCATTTGTGAAATTAGAATTAGAAATCAGGTTTCTTAAAGGGACCTGGTTTCTCCCGGAGTATAATTGTTCCCATGTCTGATCCAACCCTTGAAACGACCCAAGAGAGCCAACCGGCTCGCAAAAAGAAATTTCGCGCGAACTGGCGCGGATTCCTGCTTGGCGCGCTGGCGCTGATCGTTATCGTCGGCCTCGGCGCGTTCGGCGGATATCAGCAAGCCATCGGTGACCGCGTCCAGACCCAGTCTGAAGTGATTTCGCAGCAATTGACCGAGCAATATGCGCTGGCCCTGCTGGATATTGCCGCGGGACGCTATGGCCCAGCACAGGAGCGGCTGGAATTCATCATCGAGCATAACCCCTCCTTCCCCGAGGCCAGCCAGAAACTGGCCGAGGTGATGGTGATGGCGGCCATTCCAACCGCCACGCCCCTGCCCACCGTGACACCCACACCCGATCTGAGCGGCGTGGAGGAAATTTACCAGCGCGCCCTGCAGGCCATCAACAGCCTGGATTGGCCCAACGCGCTCGCCAACCTCGATACCCTGCGCCGCAAGGACCCGACCTACCGCACCGCCGAAGTGGACGGGATGTACTATTTCGCGCTCCGCAATTATGGCTATGACCTGATCGTCAAGCAGGGCAATCTGGAAGGCGGCATCTATCAACTGACGCTGGCCGAACGCTTCGGTCCGCTGGACAGCCAGGCCAATGGTTTGCGCGAGGGCGCGCGCCTGTATGTGCTGGGCGCCAGTTTCTGGGACCTGGATTGGAAGAACGCGGTCTTTTACTTCTATCAGTTGTACACTGGCTGGCCTTCTCTTTGGGATGGCACCATGACCGCCAGTGAACGTTTCCGCGTGGCCTCCATGCGTTACGGCGACGAACTCTTCGCGCAGGAACAATGGTGTCCCGCCTACGAACAATACCAGAACGCCCAAAAGATCGGTAACCTGGATCCAGCGAGCGAGAAGAACGCTTACATGGCCATGATGAAGTGCCTGCCGCCCGCGCCCATCATCCCCACAGAACTGCCGACAGAACTTCCCACTCCCTAGCACATGGAAACTCCTCCCGTCTGGGCGCTGACGCTGGTCTACTGGATGCACATGCTGGCCACGGTGGCGTGGATCGGGGGGATTGTTTCCATTTCCATCCTCGTCCTGCCCGCGGCGCACAAGAGCCTGAAACCTGCCGACTTGCTGGCATTTATCGAGGCCATGCAAAAACGGCTGGAGCCGCTGGCCTGGTTCAGCCTCGGCCTGTTAATTGCAACGGGCCTCTTCCAACTCAGCGCCAACTCCCACTACAACGGTTTCTTCGATGTCAGCACGCAGTGGTCGCTGGCGATCCTCGTCAAACACGGACTGGTTGTGGTGATGGTAATCGTCAGCGCGGTGCAGACGTGGGAGGTGCTGCCCGCCATCCGCCGCACGCTGATGCGCCGCGGCAAAGGCGCCAACGAAGAGGAGATCGTCAAGTTGCAAAAGCGCGAAGAGCGGCTGTTGCGGGTGAACTTCATCCTCTCCATTTTGATCCTCGGAGCGACGGCGCTGGCAAGGGCGGCGTAAACAGGCACACAAGTACACAAGTACACAAGTACACAAGTACACAAGTACACAAGTACACAAG
>DYKX01000022.1 GCA_020722375.1 Anaerolinea thermophila | reverse complement strand
GCAGGGCAGACTGAAGTCTGCAATCCGAAGTCTGCAATCCGATATTCGGATAGGTCCTTAGTCAACTACGAATCGATACCCGCTTCCTCGGACATTGATAATAAAGGTCGGATTTTGAGCATCCGCCTCGATGGCCTGACGAATGTGGTGCACATGCCATTTGACAAGTTCCTGCGCCTCACGCATCCCTGCCTCGTATCCCTGCGCCTCGGCGACAAGCGTCTGGTAATCTACCACGTTGGGCGCATGGCGCACCAGCACCAACAGGTAATCGAACGCGGTGGGGGGCAGGCTGACCACGCGCCTGCCAATGGTAACGCGGCGTGTGTGCAGGTCCAGCGTCAGTTTTCCGCGCGAAAGGAATCTCTCTTCGTTTAGCGGAGCGGGAATCTCCGAAGGGGAAGGAACTTCCTCCGTCTCGAGACTCCGTAATTCGGTCTGCAGGGCTTCGATTTGGAATTGGATTTCACGTTTCCGTTGTTCCTTTTCCTGGCGGGCGAGCGCCACCCGCGTTCGTTCGATCAGGACCTCGGGCTGGAGAGGCTTCAACAGATAATCTGCGGCGCCCAGACGGAGGGCATCCACCGCGGATTGCATATCTGGCTGGGCGGTGAATAGGATGACAGGCAGGTTTGGCTGGCTCGCATGGATGACTTTGAGCGCGTCCAGCCCTGCCATGCCCGGCATGCGGATATCCATATAAACCAGATCAAATGACGCGTTGGACAGAATGGCCAGTCCCATTTCGCCGCTTTCGGCGGTTGTCACCTCATGGCCGGCGCGTTGCAGGATGCGCGCCAGGGTCTGTCGCAATGCAGCTTCATCGTCAATAATGAGAATGCGGCCGCTCTGCCTCATTTCTGCTCCGCTTGGGAAATGGGCAACCAAATCCTGAAAGTTGCGCCGCCTGTGGGGTTGTTTTCCGCCTGAATGCGTCCCTGATGACGATGCACGATATCGTAGGTGATGGTCAAGCCCAGACCGGTGCCGCCCTCCTTGCTCGTGACAAAAGCATCAAAAATATGCGGCAGGAGGACGGGATCGATGCCAGGTCCGGTGTCGGAAACCGTGAGCATGACTTTTCCGCTTTCGGCTGCTTCCGTCGAGACAGTCAGGCGTCCGCCGTTTTGGATGGCCTCCACACCGTTCATGAGCAGGTTAAGTGTAACCTGCCGAAGTTGGTCGGGCAGGCCGGAGATGAGGGGCAGTTCAGGATCTGGATGGAACTCGAAGGCCACCTGTTTGTGCCGCAGGTGAGTGGCAAGCAGGGCGTACACATCCTCCACAATCGTATTGAGTTGTATCGGTTGGAACTCGTTCATTTGCGTTGGACGGTAGGAGGCGCGCAGGCGCTCGATCAACCCCGCCATGCGTTCGGTCTCCGATAGGACAATTTGGAGATCCTGTCTCCCCTGGGCGGAGATGCCCTCTTCCTCTTTCAGCAGGAAGAGCGCGTTTTGTATGGCTTGCAAGGGATTGTTCAGTTCGTGAGACACAGAGGCAAGCAGGCGTCCGACGAGCGCGAGCCGTTCGCTTTGCACCAATTGCAAACGCATGGATTTTTCCTGTGCCAGCGAGGCTTGCAAGTCTGAATACAGTGAGGCCTTTTGCAGGGCCACCGCCAATTGATCCGCAACCGTACCGACAAGTTGCTGGTCACGTTCCGTGAGATGATTGGGGGGCCTTTGTTGTACATCCAGCACGCCGAGCACGCGCTCATTCATTTTAATGGGCATGGCCAGTTCGGACTGGGTATCGGGGAGAAGCGGGTGCGGAGAATAGAAAACCACATCATTTACATCGTTGGTAAAGAACGGTTCCCCGGTGATGGCGGCGTGTCCGATGATCCCCGTCCCTGCTGGAAGCCGTTCGCCTTTATGGCGTTCCCCCGTCTTTCCGCTTCCATGCTGCACCACCAGGTCTTCCGTATCCGGGTCAATGACTAGAATTGCGACATGATAATAGCCAAAACTCTGTTGTAACAGGTCCACCACATCCTTCATCAATTGTTCGGTTTCCAGTGAGGATGCCAGCCCCTGTGTGATGCGATACAGCGCGCTGATTTCCTTGTATCCTTGCTGGGTGGTCTCCAGCAGGCGCGCATTTTCGATGGCGATGGCGGCCTGCGCCCCCAACGCACTGAGGAGCGCTTCTTCATCCGCGGTAAATGCGCCTGGCAGACTGCTTTGAACACTGATGGTGCCGATGCAGGTTTCTCCGCTTTGCACCGGTGCGACCATGAGGGAACGATACATCGGTGGTGTGTTTGATTTGCGAAAGCGGGGATCAATTTGTACATCCCCAACGTTTACCACGGTCCGCTCCGCGATGACCATTCCCGCCACGCCTTCCCCAATGCCCATCTTGATTTTCCCCGTGTCGCCCTGCTCCTGATACCCCGAAACCGCCTGCGAGATGAGAACCTGTGTTTCCTGGTCGAACAAATGGATGACGGATTTCTCGGTATTGGGGATCAGTTCACGGGTTGAATCGACGATCATTTGCAAAACGTTGTTTGGGCTGGTACGTTCGGTCTTGCTGAGTGCGCGTACGATATCGGTCAATGCGCGTTCTTCGCGCAGGTTTTTTTGTAACTCTGCCGTTGCGTTGGAGCGTTCGATGATGGTCTTGCGCAAGACCCCGCTCGCAAACCCAGAGACCACGATCAAAATTGCGTCAGGCCAATGTTGAAGGAAATTCGGATAACTTCCAGCCAGGACCCAGGCGGTGGCAAAAACAATGACAATGCCTGTGACCAGGGCCACGCGTCGCCCAAGATACCAGCCAGTGACGGCGGCAGGCAGAATTCCAAGCGTCAGCGCAGAAACTCCCAGCCAATCGAACAAGCGGGGAAAGAAGAGAACGTACGCGACCACCAGCCCCGCCACGCCACCCACCTGTGTCCAGTTCACGTTTTGAGTGGAACGGAACTCAATCATCGCGGCACATATCCTTCGCTTCGCGCGGACCGTCGAGCGGGTCCCGCCTATTTGGCGTAGTCCACCGCCCGCGTCTCGCGGATGACCGTCACCTTGATCTGGCCGGGATACTGCATCGTCTCCTCGATCTTTTTGGCCACGTCGCGCGCCAACCGGGCGGAGTCGAGATCGTCAATCTCCTCCGGGCGGACGATAATGCGTACCTCGCGACCCGCCTGGATGGCGAAACTCTGTTGCACGCCTTTGAAGGAGTTGGTCAGGTCTTCGAGAGTCTTGATACGTTTGATGTAGGCTTCCAGGTCCTCGCGCCGCGCACCGGGGCGGGCGCCCGAAATGGCGTCTGCCGCCTCGGCAATGACCGCCTCGATGCTTTCCTGTTCGGTCTCATGGTGGTGCGACGCGATGGCGTTGACCACTTTGTGATTCACGTTATAACGTTTGCAAAATTCCGCGCCCAGTCCAGCGTGCGTGCCTTCCTGGTTGTGGTCCATGGCCTTGCCGATGTCGTGCAGGAAGCCGCCCTGTTTGGCAATCTCCACATCCGCACCGAGTTCGGCCGCGAGGATACCCGCCAGTTTGGAAACTTCCACCGCGTGGGCCAGTTGGTTCTGCCCATAAGAAGTGCGGAATTTCAGGCGCCCCATCATGCGAAGAACTTCGGGATGCAAGCCCGCAATGTTGGCATCGTAAGCGGCCTGCTCCCCCGCTTCGTTGATGATCTTCTCGACGGCCTTCGTTTCATCCTCGATGATCTTTTCGATGTGTGTGGGATGGATGCGCCCATCCACCGTCAGACGGACGAGAGCGCGGCGGGCGATCTCGCGGCGCACCGAGTCGAAGCATGAGATGGTGACCGACTCGGGTGTATCGTCCACAATTACATCCACGCCCGCGGCCTGCTCGAAGGCTTTGATATTGCGTCCGTTGCGGCCGACGATGCGTCCCTTCATTTCCTCGTTGGGGAGCGTGACGCGCGAACTGGTGACCTCCGCCACATGTTCCGACGCGACGCGCTGAATGGCGTCCGCGATCAACTTGCGGGCGCGTTTCTCTCCCTCTTCGCGTGCCTCCGCTTCGATCTGGCGGTAAATGCGTGCCATGTCGGCGCGGGCTTCTTTTTCCACCGCGGCGAACAGTTCTTTACGCGCCTCATCCTGCGAGAGATTCGAGATCTGTTCCAGTTTTGCCACTTCCTGATTGTGCAGTTTTTCGATCTCGTTGGCGCGGCGATCAATGGCCGATTGGCGCTTGTTCAAGGTCTGCTCGCGCTGTTCCAGTTTGTCGGCGCGGCTTTCCAACTCGGTGCGGCGCTTGTCCAGGCGTTCGGCCTCGCGGCTGTTTTCCGCACGGCGTTCCTTGATATCCTGTTCAGCGGTTTGCAACACCCTGGCCGCGTTCTCGCGCGCCTGCGCCTCGATCAAACGTGCCTGTTCGTTGGCGCCTTTGAGGATGTTGGCGGCTTTTTCCTGCTGGTCGCGCATGGCTTTCACCACCAGATACCGATGGAAGAAGTAACCAGCCGCGGCCCCCAATACCAGGCCAAATACCAGTGCAAATAAATTCTGCATCAACGGATTCATAAGATTTCCTCATCTTCAAAATTTGTATGTTGACTGTCGTCCCGCTCTGCCCAAAGGCGTTTCACTGTCGACGTGACGACATCGTACGCGAATCCTCTTCTTGAGAGGAACTCGCCCAGTTTTTTACGGAACTCGTTCCACTCCAGGCCTTGCAGCCTGCGGACGCGTTTTTGGGCGGCCGCGTAGGCCAGGGCTTCCTCATCCACCGCCTCGGTCGCGGACCTGATAGCGGACTCGTCCAACCCCTTCCGCTTCAACTCGACGGCGAGTGCGCGGCGGCTGCGCGGACGGAACTCGGAGCGGTTTGCCACCCAGTCCTGTGCGAACTGGGCATCATCCACCAGCCGTTCCTCCCGCAGACGCTGGACGGTCTGCTCGATCACGGCGGGAGGAATCTCGTGCTTTTCAAGGTTCTGGCGAACTTCCCTTTCCGAGCGGGCGCGTGTGCCAAGGAATAACAGGGCCTGACGATATGCCTTTTCCTGTGCGTCCTCGGCCTGGAGCCTGGCGACCTTCTCCTCATCCAACGTCTGCCCAACGGACAGCCACGCGGCCACAAAACGGTCCAGCCCGAAGGCGAATTCCCCGTCGAGGTGAATGTTCACCCGTTTGGGGTTCTTCTTCTGGACTTTGATGGCGGTGATTCTTCTCATAAAAACACACAGCCGTGGACCGCCCGGAGCGGCCTCGGCTGTGCGAAAAAGGTTCAGGTTGGCTACAACAGCCCCAACGTCCCGCGAGAGGCGGAACGGGGAGTTACGTTAAACCGGATGACGGTTCAAATCAACAATCACCAAAATCCTTCAAGTCAGTTCGGTTTTCGTCGCAATTTATCCCAATTGCAGGGCAGGAGTCGTAGTCAGACTTTACAGCAAGCCGGGTCGTCGAAACGGCGGGAAATTATCGCGTTCATCCTTGCGGAATGGTCTTAATTATACATTAAAACCTGCCCGACGGATATTTGGATCTGATTGGAAATACCCCCGAATATGTGACGAATAGAACTATGTATTTTTTGCAGATTGTGCGATAATTTGATGGATCATCATCCATTCAAACTACAAATTTGGAGGTCCCATGGCCAAAATCACGCGTGAAGACGCACTCGAATACCATCGCCTGAAAGGCAAGCCTGGCAAGATCGCGGTTGTCCCCACCAAACCGATGGACACCCAGCGCGACCTGGGTCTGGCGTATACGCCCGGCGTGGCGGAGCCGGTGCTGGAGATCGAAAAGAATCCCGAGGATGCCTACGAGTACACTTCCAAAGGCAACCTGGTGGCTGTGGTTACCAACGGCACGGCCATCCTGGGACTCGGCGACCGCGGCGCGTTGGCGAGCAAGCCCGTCATGGAGGGCAAGGGCGTGCTCTTCAAGAAGTTCGCGGATATTGACGTGTTCGATATCGAGGTCAATTCACACGACCCGGATGAAGTCATCAGGGTGGCCGCGGCCATCTCGCCGACCTTTGGCGGAATCAACCTCGAAGACATCAAAGCCCCGGAGTGTTTCTACATCGAGGAGACACTCAAGGGCATGCTCGACATCCCGGTCTTTCACGACGACCAGCACGGCACGGCCATCATCTCGTCCGCGGGACTGGCGAACGCGCTGGAAGTCGTCGGCAAAAAGCATAGTGATATCCGCATCGTCATCTCCGGTGCGGGCGCGGCGGCCATCTCGTGCGCGGAACTGGCCATCCGCTGGGGCGTGAAGCGCGAGAACATTATGCTGTGCGACAGCCGGGGCGTAGTCTATAAAGGCCGCACAGAAGGCATGAACAAATACAAGGAACGTTTCGCGGTGGATACCGACGCCCGCACCCTGGCGGAGGCCGTACGCGGCGCCGATGTATTTTACGGCCTGTCGGTGGCGAATGTGATGACGCCGGAGATGGTCAAGTCCATGGCCAAGGATCCGATCTTGTTTGCCATGGCGAACCCCGACCCCGAAATCAAATATGAACTGGCGAAAGCGGCCCGCAAGGATGTGATCATTGCCACCGGCCGTTCGGATTACCCGAACCAGGTCAACAATGTGCTGGGCTTCCCGTTCATCTTCCGTGGCGCGCTGGATGTGCGCGCAAAGTCCATCAACGATGATATGAAGTTTGCCGCTTCCAAGGCCCTGGCCGCGTTGGCCAAGGAAGACGTGCCTGATTCCGTCCTGCGGGCTTACGGCGTGGACAGCATGAAGTTCGGGCGCGAGTACATCATCCCCAAGCCGCTGGACCCGCGCGTGTTGTTGTGGGAAGCGCCTGCGGTGGCCGAGATGGCCATGAAAACCGGCGTGGCGCGCAAGAAGATTGACATTGACGAATATCGCCAGCAACTGGCCTACCGTCAGGGCAAGGGTGAGCAGGTGCGCTACTTCTTCCAGAACAAGGCCCGCGCCAGCGGCGGGACGAAGCGTGTCGCGTTCGCGGAAGGGGAGGAGCCGAAGATCATCCGTGCCGCGTACCAGATCAAGGAAGAGGGCATCGCCAGCCCCATCCTGATTGGCCGCCCGGAAGTCATCCAGAAGCGTATCCAGGAACTTGGCATGAATTGTTGCCTGGATATGTTCGACCCGACCAATTTTGCGAAACACGAACAATACGCGCAGGCCTATCAGAATCTGCGCGGACGCAAGGGCGTGACGCTGGCCATCGCCCGCCGGCGCGTGCGCGAGGTCAACATTCTCGGCTCGATGATGGTCAAGATGGGCGACGCCGATGCCTTCATCTCTGGTCTGACTTTTGACTATCCCGATGTGATTCGTCCCGCGTTGCGCATCCATCACACGGCCCCGGGTGTGGCGCGCGCGGCAGGTGTGTACATCATGATCGTGGGCGACCGCGTCTACCTGTTCACCGATGCGACGGTCAACATTGACCCCACTGCGGAAGACCTGGCGGAGATCGCCTGCCTCGCCGCGGATTACGCCAGGCAACTCGAGATCGAGCCGCGCGTGGCCTTCCTCTCGTTCTCCAACTTTGGCTCCACGCCGCACCCGCTCTCTGAAAAAATCCAGAAGGCGGTCGCGCTGACCAAAGCCCGCCGCCCCGATTTGGTGGTGGATGGCGAGATGCAGGCCGATACCGCCGTCGCGCCGGAGATCGTGGAGGAACGTTATCCGTTCAGCGCAGTCAAGGATGCCAACGTGTTGGTCTTCCCCTCCCTCGAATCTGCCAACATCGCCTACAAACTGCTGAATCGCCTCGGGGACGCCAAAGCCATCGGCCCGATCCTGCTCGGCATGGGCGCGCCCGTCCACGTCCTGCAAACGGGCGACGACGTGAACGCCATCGTGCAGATCGCCTCCGTGGCGGTCATGGATGCCATGGAACGCGCAGGCAATGGGAAGGCGGCGAAGAGGGCGGCCGCGAAGAAAAGAAAGTAATTGGTAATGAGTGAGACCTCGGAAACCCCGGGGTCTCTTTTATAATGGGGGTATGAACAAACGAATCCTTCCCTTCCTCGCACCAACCATCCTTGCCCTGCTCTTTGCGCTGTGGGCGGGACTGTTGCGCCTGGGCTGGACTATGCCCAACCTGGCTCCGTCCCTGGCGATGACACACGGGCCGCTGATGGTCTCTGGATTTTTGGGCGCGCTGATCGCGCTGGAACGCGCAGTCGCATTGAAGGTCCGCTGGATGTACGGAGCGCCGCTTTTCGCGGGACTGGGCTGGCTGGCCGCGCTGGCCCTGCCGACCCTGCCCCTCGGACCCATCCTGTTCACGCTGGCGAGCGCGGTGACGGTGGGAATTTTGTTTGTCATCGTCCGACGCGAACCCGCGCTCCACACGCTCACCATGCTAACGGGCAGTCTCACATGGTTGGCGGGCAACCTGCTCTGGCTGATGGGCGATGCCATTTTTCAAGTGGTCTACTGGTGGCAGGCTTTCCTCATTCTGACGGTGGTCGGTGAACGCCTGGAATTGAGCCGCGTGCTGAGGCCTTCCAAAAATCAGCAAACCCTGTTCGCCATCCTCGCCGCGCTTTTGCTGGGGGGAGGCATTGTCAGCGCTTTCAACCTTCAACTCGGAGTTCACCTCAGCGGCGCGGGGATGCTGGCGCTGGCGCTCTGGTCGCTTCGCAACGACATCGCCTGGCGCAACCTGCGTCACAAACTGCCGCTGACGAGATATATCGCCACCTGTCTTGCGCTGGGATTCGTCTGGTTGGGGATCGGGGGCGCGCTCAATCTCGTTTTTGGCGCGCAGGCCGCAGGTCCAGGCTACGACGCGCTCCTGCACGCGGTCTTCGTCGGCTTTGTCATCTCGATGATCTTCGGTCACGCGCCGATCATTTTCCCGTCCATCCTCGGCGTGCCGATCAATTTTCAGCCGGCGTTTTATTTTCATCTTATGTTGCTGCACGTCTCGCTGGCGTTGCGTATCGTGAGCGACCTGCTTTTCTGGAACGCAGGCCGGATGTGGGGCGGGATGCTGAACGAAATCGCCATCCTCATTTTTCTGGGGATGACGATTTACTCTGTGCGAAAGGGATTGCAGGTTGGATAATTAGAGGTTGATCATTCTCCCGCCAGTTTTAGAACGCGCTCCATAAGATCGTTGTGGAAATAAAGCCCAGCCTGTTGGATTTTGCGAATCAGCGGCGCAACGGTGGAAATGATTTTTTCCTCCTTTGCCAATAGGAGAATGCCCAGTGTGCCGCTCAGAGGAAGCCCCAGCCGTTCTGCAAAACGCCTGGCCTTTTGTTCGTCTATCAAAACCAACGAGGCATTTTGCTCTTCCGCAAGCACAAGCACTTCCGACTCGCCTGTATCCAACCCGACGTATGCCTGCGTTCGTTTGGCGTTCTGAATTTGAACGACTCGAATCCAGGTTTCATCCCGAAGAGTTTTGCTTCGGGCTTCTTTTTCCGTGGCCAGAAATTCGTCCCTTACACTGGGGGGAATCAAAATTTCCCCAAAAAGCGACTTGAGTATGTCAAGTCGTCCTATTGCCCAAAGCGCAACCAGCGGCGTGTTATTGGCGATAACGGGCTTGTCGGGCACGTTTTAAATCCCTGGAAATATCTTGCGGAGTTTCGCCAAACGGAGACAAGCCGTATTGCCCCATGAGGAACAGGAACGTGACGCGCGGAATCCCCGCGAGTTTGGCGGCAAGCCCTGTGCTGAGTTTGCCGCTCTCGTAGAGTTTCAAGGCCAGCAAAAGGCGCGCCTCGCGTTCGAATTCCTTCGGCTCCTGTTGCAACGCCCACAAGATTTCGGACGGGTATTTGATGCTAAGTGTGTTCATAACATATTCCTGTTTCTACCGACATTATACAATACCATCAAGTCAATTACCAATTACCGATCACCGCTTCACTCCTGCCACTCCAACTCGAAATCTTCGCCAATGTAGACGGTGTCACCCTCCTTGATGCCCGCCTTGCGCAGCGCCTCGTCCACGCCAAGTTTTTCCATCAGTTTTTGGAAGCGTCTCAGCGAGCCTTCGTGCTGCCAGTAGGTCATCTTGGCAGATCGTTCGATAGCCGCGCCTGAGATGCGCCACTTGTCCTCGCCCTCGCGCGTGACCTCGAATTGGTTCGGGTCCACCTCGGCGCGGTAGACGGGCAGGGACGGTTCCACTTCCTCCATGGTCGGCGTCTCGGATAATTTCTGCGCGGCTTTCAATAAAAGTTCGCGCGTGTTCGTCCGTGCCAGCGCAGAGACCGACATCAACTCGACCTTTTGTTTTTTGAATTTCTTTTTCAGATCGGCGAGCCGTTCCTGAACTTCAGGCTGGTCAATTTTATTCAACGCCACGATCTGCGGCTTCTTCGCGAGATTTGGATCGAACAACGCCAACTCAGAATTGATCTGGCTGAAATCCGCCAGTGGATCCTCGCCCAGCCCATCCAGCAAATGGATGAGGACGCGCGTGCGCTGGATGTGACGTAAAAAGTCGTGGCCGAGGCCCGCGCCGTCTGCCGCGCCTTCGATCAGGCCTGGAATGTCCGCCAGCACGACGGTCGTGTCGTCGTCAATGTTCGCCACGCCGAGATTCGGTTCGAGCGTGGTGAACGGGTACGCCGCGATCTTCGGGCGCGCATTCGTCAGTGCGGTGAGCAGCGTGGACTTGCCCGCGTTCGGCAGGCCGACCAGTCCGATATCCGCAATCAATTTCAATTCGAGTTTGAGTCGTCGCTCCTCGAACGGCTCGCCCTTCTCGGCCATGCGCGGCGCCTGGTTGCGCGAGGTCGCGAAATGCTGGTTGCCGCGTCCACCGCGGCCGCCGCGGCAGACGGTCAGGCGTTGACCCGCCTGCGTCAGGTCGCCGATCAACTCGTGCGTGTCCGCGTCGAAGATGGCCGTCCCAGGCGGGACAGGAATCACCAAATCCTCACCGCCCTTGCCCGACTTCTGGTTGCTTCCGCCTGGCTTACCGTCCTCCGCTTGAAACTTTTGGTTAGGGCGAAACGCCGAAAGCGTGTTAAGCGTGGCGCGCACCTCAAAGATGAGATCGCCGCCCTTGCCGCCATCGCCGCCATCGGGGCCGCCGCGCGGCATATACTTCTCGCGGTGGAAGTGCATCATGCCGTCGCCGCCCTTGCCGGACCGAACCTGGATTTCTACCTGGTCTATGAACATGTTAGTCGGGTAGTTGGATAGTTTCGTAGTTTGATTGTTTTATAGTTAGATGGTTACATGTTGCGTGTTCCGTGTGTACCTGTCTACCTGTGTACGTTTGTACTTGTCTACGATTTCGCATGTTTCGCGCCGTGGCAATTCTTGTAGAGTTTTCCGCTTCCGCAGGGACAACGATCGTTGGGTTTGGTCTTCGAAAAATCCAATGTTTTGAGCGGTTGCCGCCAGCGCGGGATGCCGGGATAGGGATTGGGTTCTTCTTCTTCGTCTTCGTCTTCGTCTTCATCTTCATCTTCTTCGTCGAACTCATCATACTCATCGAACAAGTCATCGTCGTATTCGTCGTCGTATTCATCGTCATCCATGGAAACCGGCGCAGGCCGCGCCATGTCCCAGATTCGATTCGCCAGGAATCCCGCCACGGCCAGGGAAAGGATGCCCAGCACGGTTGCCTGGAACGGCTCGAAATGCGTCATCAGGTTGATCGTCCACCCCAGCCCGTACGCCAGCAGGAACACCAGCGCGCCGCCGACGCCTAGCAGCAACAAAACCAACAGCAAAATCCCGAACAGGGAAGCAATAACTTTCATCGGATAAGACTCCTTTTTTAGGGCGAAATTTTGTGGCGCGATTTCAGGTCGCTGACACAGACCAGCCTGATTATAGCAGGACTGCCCCGTATTCCCTGTTATTTTTCACGTACAATTGCAACATTACAACAGGATGACGACATGAAACGCATCTGGACACTCGCCGCGCTTCTCCTCCTTCTGACTGGACTCCTCGGTCTTTCTCCGCTCGCGCGGGCGGAGGCCTCTTCGGCGTTCTCCCCGTCCCGGCAGGATTCTCCCACCGAAACACCCCAACCTTCGGCGCCCACCGCGGGCGAACTGATCGCCGCCGTCAATGCGGAGCGCGCCGCGCGTGGACTGAATATCCTTACCACCAACTCCATCCTGATGCAGGTTGCGGCAGACCAGGCCAATGCCCTCGCTGCCACGAATGGCGCCATCGGGCACGAACGTCCCTGTGGCATGACCCTCGGTCAGGACCTGCTCCGCCGCGGATTTCCCCTCGCGGGCGCGCTCTCGCTGGATGGCTACCGCTCCGAGAACTGGGTGGTCGCCCCCACCGTGAAGGACGCGATCACCGCCTGGTTTGGGGATGAACCTCATACCAACACCATGCTTTCCGAGCATCGCAGTGACATCGGCGCGGCCGTCGTAATCAGTGACCAGCCCTACTTTGTCCTCGAAACCGCGCTCAGCACCGCCAGCGGACAGATGCAATACGAGGCCGCCGCCATCCTGACGGGAGTTCCGATGACGGTCAGCGCCTGTTACGGCGAAGCGACTCAATATGCCGCGAACAGCCTGCTTCCGCAGTATTCGATCCCCGTTGCCCGCGCCACCGCGCTGCCAAATGGAGATGTCATCCACGAAGTGAAATATGGACAGGCCTTGTGGAGCATTGCCATCCAATATGGTACAACCATTGATAATCTCCGCCGCTTGAACAATCTCCCTGCCACCCCCGTCATCTACCCTGGACAACAGTTGGTCGTGATGAAAGGCGCCACCCAACCCGCGCCCGAGTCGGCCCTGACGCCTACACTCCCTGCCGCAAACGTCGGCTACGATTTCATCATCACTCCCATCGCGTCGTACACGGCCACGACCATAACCGCGCAGCAACCCCCCCTCTCTTCTGGAGATTTTGTCCAGCAGAATGGATTGGTATTCGTTATTTTATTCCTGGCCTTTGCTGTTTTGCTGGTGGGGATGGGGGTGTTTGGGAGAAGAAAATAAATTCAGGAGGATGTTGTCGAAATTTATTCCACATCCTCAACAACTTCTTTCTCAACTTTCTTCGCCTTCCACGGCTTGAACTGCGCCGCCAGCCTGCCCGGGATGCGCCCCTGGATCAACACGCCGCCGCGCTCATGCTCGATGCGCTCCACCTGTCCCATCTCGTGGAAGAGCGAGATCAGTGCGCCCTGTTGATAGGGCAGCCGCACCTCGATGGGGATGAATGCCTCGTAGAGTTCCCGATGGATGAGCGCCAGCATTTCCTGAATGGCGATTCCCTTCAGCGCGGAAACGGCCACCGATTTGGGGACCCGCCGTATCGTCTCTTGCGCGGACTGTGGGCTGTGGAGGCGATCTATTTTGTTTAACACGTTGATGACGGGGATGTGTCCCGCGCCAATCTCGCCCAATGTCATCTGCACGGACTCATACTGGTTCAACGCGTTGGGATGTGAGATGTCAATGACGTGGAGCAACAAGTCCGCTTCGGCGATCTCTTCGAGCGTGGCGTGGAAGGCCGCGACCAGCGTCGTCGGCAGTTTCTGGATGAAGCCGACCGTGTCGGTGAAGAGGGCGGTCGTGCCGCCGGGGAGTTCCACGCGGCGCGTGGTCGGGTCGAGGGTGGCGAACAACTGGTCGGCCACGTAGACATCCGATTTGGCAAGTCGATTCAGCAGAGTGGACTTGCCGGCGTTGGTGTATCCCACCAGCGCGACGGTTGGGATGCGCGAGCGTTTGCGCTGGGCGCGGTAACGTCCGCGATGCGCCTCCACTTTTTCGAGTTCCTCTTTCAAGTGGGAGATGCGTTTGCGGATGGCGCGTCGGTCCACTTCGAGCTGGGTCTCGCCGGGGCCGCGCAAACCCACCCCGCCCGCGGAACCCGTCCGACCGCCTCCCCCGCCCGCCTGTCGCGCGAGATGCGTCCATTGTCGGGTGAGGCGCGGCAGGTAATATTCGTACTGTGCCAGTTCCACCTGCAACATGCCTTCACGGGTGTGCGCGTGTTGGGCGAAGATGTCGAGGATGAGTCCTGTGCGGTCCATCACGCGGACTTTTTCGCCGAGGATCTTTTCGAGTTCGCGTTGGTGCCGCGGGTTGAGTTCATCGTCGAAGAGCGCCACCTGGGCGAGGGTTTCCTCCACGAGGGCCTTGAGTTCCTCCACTTTACCCGCCCCGATGAAGGTCTCCACGTTGGGACGGTCCATTTTCTGGGTCAGTTCGCCCACCACATCCAGGCCAGCGGTATCGGCCAGGAGTGCAAGTTCGGAGAGTGAGTCATTTAAAGCAAGGATTGTTTTCTGTCCTTTGAATTCCACCCCAACAAGAAAGGCGCGTTCACGAGGGGGGAGCGTCGCTTCGGGTTTCTTTTTCGACATTGATTCCTTCTCCAGGTCTGGTCAGGTCACCGAATAATTTGGATAAGCGCGGGTCCGAGGATTCGGTGCGGACGGGCAGGAGCACGTGAAAGGTGGACCCCGGGCATTTCTCTTCGTCACAGCCCTCGGATTCGACCCAGATCGTCCCACCGTGTGCCTCAATGATACCGCGAGTGATGGAAAGTCCCAGGCCAGGACCGCCGCCCTTGAACTTGACCTTGCTGGAGGAATGCAGGTCGGCGCGGCCGAGTTGGCCGAATTTCTCAAAGATGGCGGCCTGATCCTCGGGCGAGATACCGATACCGGTGTCGGTGATAGTCACTTCCACGAAGCCAGGCAGGGTGCGTCCGTCCACGGTGATGGAGCCGCCATCGGGTGTGTATTTGATTGCATTGGTCAGCAGATTCTGGAAGGCCTGGTAGAGACGTTCCGGGTCTGCATACAGCCATTCCTGACTGCCGGGAAACTTCTTGATTTCAAGTTTCAGGTGGCGTTCATGCATGATTTCGCCCAGATTTTTCTGCAACAAATCGAGAATGTGATTCAGCCATAACGGCTGGGAATTGAGCGAGAGCATGTTGTTGTCTATCAGCGAGACGTCAATCATATCGTCCACGATCTGGCGCAGACGCTGGATGCCCGTCCGCACGCCGCGCAGGAGCGAGTCCATGTTGTTCGCCTCGGGGCTGGCGCTGGCGTCCCTCATCATGGACGTATAGCCCTCGATCAGCGTCAGCGGGGTCTTCAATTCGTGCGCGGCCACGGAGATGAAATTGGATTTACTGCGGTCCAGTTTTTCCAGTTTTTGCTGGACGCTGGCAATCTCGTTGGCAAACCACGCCACGCGGTTTTCCATTTCGAGGCGGGCGGCCTTGTCGAGCGCGTAGGTGAAGATGGGTTGGGCGGCGGTGATCATATCCAGCGCCTCGCCCTTGTTGAGCGATTCCCGCGTTACTTCGGTGGTGATGGTAAACAGGATGTTCAGGAGATTGGAGGCGTTCTTCTGCCCCTCGGCGATGTCGGTCTGGGTGTTGGCGTTCACCCAGTCGAAGATGACCGCGTCCAGCCAGGCGGGATCGCCCGTCATCAGCGCCTGTTCGAGCAGGTCATAGAATCGCTCCAGCTGACCCTCGAAGTTCTCGCGCACGCCCGCGCCGCGCGCCAGAGTTTGCAGAGCGCGATGGATGAACTTTTTGCGGGTTTTGGTGTAGTTCGACTGGACGTTCGAGGGGCTCATGCTTATAGTTTAATCGCGCTTGCTCAAATTGTGGGTTTCAGGCGGATTACGAAAATGCAAATATTCCCTTGCTCACTTTTCCTTTTGTTGTCCCAGCCAGACCTGCAATGTGGAGCCTGCGACTCCCAGACTGAACGGCGAGACGTGATCGGGCGTGTCGTAGGAGGTATGCCAGTAGCGGTATTCGATATCAATGATGTCCACCGCAGGGATTCCCGCTTCCAGGAACGGGACGTGGTCGTCCATGATGGTGTATTTCTGCTTGTCGAGGAAGTATTCTCCATAACCCAGATTGGCAGCCACCTGCCAGATCTCGTTGACGAGGCGCTGGTTGGATTGCTTCTCTTTCAGGATGCTCAGATTGTAATCGCCGACCATGTCCACGATCACCACCGCGCGCGGTTTCAGCGTAAAGGTATCCACGAAGCCGCGCGCCCCCAGCGACCATTCCTCCCAGCCGGGGATGCTTCCCTGATCCTCGCCATCGAATAAGACGATCCAGACGGGGACCGAGTTCGACGGCAGGACGCGTCCGAGTTCGAGCAGGACGGCCGCGCCCGAGGCGCCGTCATTGGCGCCGGGCACAGGCTCCAGTTGTTTTTGGGGGTCGGGATCCTTGTCGGCCATCAGGCGGCTGTCGTAGTGTGCGCCGAGAATGACCTGCGGCGGCACGTCCGAGCGGCGGGCGATGACGTTTTTCAGCGTCTGTCCGTTCACTTCCACGATCTGCACTTCCACTTCCCAGTTGGCTTTTTGCAGTTCGCTGCGGAAATACTCGATGGCTTTATCGTGCGCCTCGCTGCCCGGCGTGCGCGGTCCCAGCGATACCTGGTAGACTACATCCTGATAGGCGCGCTGCGCGTTGAATAGTTGCGGGCGCGTGCGGTGCAGGCGGGAATACCGCCAAAGGTAGAGTCCGCCCAGGATGAGGGCGATCACGCCCAGGGTCAGAAGGATGCGTTTCGTCATTTAAGAAAATTCTCCAATTCGGCAAGGGCGCGTTCGGAATGTGCGCGGGCGCGGTCGCGTCCCTTGAGTCGTTTGTCAGATTCGATCGGGGGCAGAATCCCGAAGTTGGCTTTCATCGGCTGGAAGTCGCGCAAATCCGCGTGAGTCACATAATGACACAGCGCGCCGAGCATGGTTGTTTGCGGCAATTCGAGCGCGGACTCTCCACTGAGGACGCGCGCCGTGTTCCAACCCGCGAGCAGACCCGTGGCGATGTTGCCCATGTAGCCTTCCACGCCCGTGACCTGTCCCGCGAAAAAAAGATCGTCGCGGCTGACGTGTTGCAGGGTGGGGCGCAAAACTTTTGGCGAGGCGATGAACGTGTTGCGATGCATCTGCCCGTAGCGGACAATCTCCGCCTGCTCGAGCCCAGGAATGAGACGAAAAACCCGCTTCTGCTCTGGGAACTTGAGGTTGGTCTGAAAGCCGACGAGGTTGTACAAATCTCCCGCGAGGTTGTCCTGGCGCAACTGCACCACCGCGTAGGGACGCTTGCCCGTGCGCGGGTCGCGCAGGCCCGTGGGGCGCATCGGCCCGAACGACAGCGATTGTGCGCCGCGCTCGGCGATGATCTCCACGGGCAGACAGCCCTCGAAGAATGTACCCGCTTTCACGCCCGTGCGGATGGCATCTTCGAAGGCGCGCAGTTCGATCCGCTCGGCGGATTGGAGCGCGGCCACGAAGGTCTCGTATTCTTCTTTGGTGAACGGGCAGTTGATATAATCGCCGTCCTCTTCGCCCACGTCGTAGCGCGAGGCGCGGAAGGCGATCTCCATGTTGATCGAGTCCGCACTGACGATGGGCGCGATGGCGTCGAAGAAATAGAGATGCTCCGCGCCGTTGAGCGCCGCGATGGATTCGGACAGCCGCGGCGACGTGAGCGGCCCCGACGCGACGATGACGGGCGCGGCGGGAATCTCAGTCGCCTCCTCGCGGACGAGGCGGATGCGCGGGTGCGCTTCGATCCGCTCGGTGACGCGGCGCGCGAACAACTCGCGGTCTACTGCGAGCGCCGCACCTGCGGGCAGCGCGGCAGATTCGGCGCACTCCAACAGCATCGAGCCGAGGCGGCGGCACTCCTCCTTGAGCAGGCCAGAGGCGCGGTCGGGCAGGTTCGAGCCGAGCGAGTTGGAGCAGACCAGTTCGGCCAGATACTCCGTCTCGTGCGCGCCTGTTGTGACGCGCGGACGCATCTCGTAAAGGGTCACATTCAATCCGCGTTCGGCGGCCTGCCAGGCGGCTTCGCTTCCCGCCAGCCCGCCGCCGATGATGGTGAGGTCGGTCATGGAAAGAATTGTACCATCTGGAAAATGCCCTCACCCCAGCCCTCTCCCGTAATCGGGAGAGGGGAGCAGCCCTTCCCGCTGTCCTTCCCAGCGTTTATACTCACGCCGATATGTCTCAAATTTGGAATCAAATTATTGCATCGTTGCCCAATCCGCATTTTCTCCAAACCCATGAATGGGGACAGGTGAAGGCGCGCGTGGGGTGGAGTCCGATTTATGCGGTGTGGACGGAGAGCCAGTTTTCAGTGATCAGTGATCCGTCATCAGTGACTGAACACTGGAAACTGAACACTGAACACTGTCTTGCCGCTTGCTTGATCTTGAAACGCGCCATCCCCATTCGCGGACTCGCCGCGCGGCTTTCCGTGCTTTACGCGCCAAAGGGACCTCTGCTCGATTGGACGAACGAACCCCTCCGACAGCGCGTGCTGGACGATCTGCAAGCCTTCGCGAAGAAACAGGGCGCGGTCTTTTTGAAGATGGATCCCGACATCGTGCTCGGGACAGGCATCCCAGGCGCGGACGGTTCAATCGCGGACGCTGGGGGCGCGGCCATCCAATCCGAACTGGCGCGGCGCGGATGGGTTTACTCGTCCGACCAGATCCAATTCCGCAACTCCGTGCTGATCGACCTGACTCCCTCCGAAGAAGAGATGCTGACGCGCATGAAACAGAAGACGCGCTACAACGTCCGACTGGCCGAAAAGAAGGGCGTTACTGTGCGTGCAGGCAGTTTGGAGGATTTGCCGATGCTGTACAAGATGTATGCCGAAACCTCCGTGCGCGATGGTTTTGTAATTCGGGATGAAGATTACTACATGGCGGTTTGGAAGTTATTTATGTCGAACGACGCCTCCCTAATTACCAATCACCAATTACCAATTACCATTCCCTTGATCGCTGAAGTTGACGCCGAACCCGTCGCTGGCCTGTTCCTCTTCATGTTCGCGGGACGCGCTTACTACGTCTACGGCATGTCACGCGATGTTCACCGCGAGAAGATGCCGACCTACCTCCTGCAATGGGAAGCGATGAAACGCGCCAGGGCCGCGGGATGTACCGTCTACGACCTGTGGGGCGCGCCAGAGACCTTCGACGAGTCCGATTCGATGTGGGGCGTCTATCGTTTCAAAGAAGGGCTTGGCGGCCGCGTCATCCGCACCCTCGGCGCGTGGGACTACGCGCCGAACAAATTCTGGTACAGGCTGTATTCCGAAATTCTTCCGCGCCTGCTGAATGTTATGCGGGCGCGTGGTAAATCGCAGACTCGTCAAAGCATTGGCGGGTAATTCAGGACGCGGAAAACGCGGATTTCGCGGATTGACGCAGAGTTTCTTATTTTTCCTCCGCGTTTTCCGCGCTCGTCAGCGTTCTCCGCGTCCCAATAAGGAACCAAATCATGAACCCCATCCCTCGCTTCCACTTTGCCCATCTCCCCACTCCCATCGAGGAATTGCCGCGTCTTTCCGCCGCGCTCGGCGGGCCGCGCATCCTCGTCAAACGCGACGACCAGACGGGGTTGGCCTTCGGCGGCAACAAGACGCGCAAACTCGAATTTCTCGTGGCCGAAGCGCAGGAGCAGGGCGCGCGGATGATGATCTCGGCGGGCGCGATCCAATCGAATCACTGCCGTCAAACCGCCGCGGCCGCGGCGCGCTTTGGCATGGAGTGTACCCTCGTGCTGACGGGTGAGATGCCTCCCAGGCCCACCGCCAATATTCTGCTCGATCAACTTTTTGGCGCGCACATCGTCAACGTGCTGGATCGCAAGGACCGAGACCGCATCTTGCAGGAGACGTTCGACCAGGCCGCGGCAGAGGGGAAGAAGCCCTACCTCGTCCCGTATGGCGGATCGAGTTCCACAGGCGCGTTGGGCTACGCGTTCGCGATGGAAGAATTGTTGATGCAGTTGACTGGTAGAACTCCGAGTTCTCGAAGAACTCGGAGTTCTGAAACGGTGGATTGGATCGTCTTCGGCACGTCCTCGGGCGGCACGCACGCGGGGCTGGTGTTGGGCCAACGCGTCTTCGGTTTCAAGGGCAAAGTTCTGGGCATCAGCATTGACGAGTCGGTGGAGTGGTTGCAGAAAAACGTCTCGGCGCTGGCATCGTCCGCGAGTGAAAGACTGGGGAAGCGGATTGAGTTCGCGCCCGCCGACGTGGCCGCGAACGCCGATTATTGCCGCGCTGGCTACGGGGTCCTGACCGAGGCGGAGCGCGAAGCCGTCCACATGTTCGCGAGCCTCGAAGGTCTCCTGCTCGATCCCGTCTACACAGGGCGCGCCGCGGCGGGTCTGATTGACCTCATCCGAAAAGGATTTTTTAAGAAAGATGAGACCGTGTTGTTTTGGCACACGGGCGGGCAACCCGCGCTCTTCGCGGAAAAATACGCGTCCATCGTCGAATGAAAATTCTCACCGTACTCTTTGCGCTTTTCATCGTGGCGGTGATTGTATTGGCTGATCTTGATCGCCTCGGCGTTCTGGAGGTTTTGTATCGCTTCCCTTATGGCGACAAGGTGGGACACTTCATCCTGTACGGTGTCCTGACCCTCCTCGTCAACCTGACGACGCTCCGCTCGTCCCGCTTCTCGGACCCGAAGCGGGCCGCGGTGACCGCGACTCTGATCCTCGCCCTGTTGATCGCGGCGGAGGAATTTTCGCAACGATATTTTTCCAGCCGCACGTTCAGCATTTCAGACTTACTGTTCGGCTACGCGGGGATGTCGCTGGGAATGTGGCTGGCATGGAAGATCAACCGAAAGCGGGTTTAAACGGCACGATCCAATCCTGTCAAACGCGCCCTGAATTTCAGGGTGCGTTTTGATTTTGGATTGCTTTCACGATTCGTTCTGCGATCCTCTCCACGATGAAGTTGGGGACGCCGTCCGCCGCGCGCGATTGCAGACGCAGGTCGATTGGGTCGTTGACGTAATCCACCACGAGCAGACGGTCATCCTCGGTCAACGCGATCTCGGTGGAGAAGAGGTCGAGTTCGCAGAGGCGGGCGATGCGCCGCGTGATCTCGCGCAGGCTGCCGAGGATGGGTTGAGGCGGCCCCACGCGCCCATCCATTTCATCCGCTGGCGTGTAAATGTGCGTGGTCGTGTTCCAATAACTGACGAAGATGTCATCAATGCAGTAAATGACGCGGAACCAGGCAGGGATGCCATTCATTGTTTTGGGCGTGACGTGTTCTTGTAAGAGATATTGCTGTTCGGGAAAATGCTGTCGGGCGGACTGGATCTGCTCCAGTCTGGATATTTCCATGATGACGCCGTCTCCGCCGCCGCCGAGCGCGGGTTTGACGGTGAAGTTCCCGCCGATAGAATGTAGATCGAGCGATGGGAGTTCGGGGCGATGGTGATACGCGGGCAGGATGATTGTCCGCGGGGTGGGGATTCCGTCTTCGAGAAAGAGCTGATGGATGGCGGCCTTGTCGTAGGCGCGGTCGGCAAGTTCACGCGGGTTGAATCGGCGGGCTCCAATGGACCTGGCAATGTCCACGAGGGGGAGGTAGCAAGAGTCCGCTTCAGAGGCGCGGTCGAGCAGGGCACGGAAGCCGATTTCCCGTCGGGAAAGAAGCGAGAGGGACTCGGACAGGTTGGAGGCAGAGACGCTCAGCAGAGTCATCCCGCGCGCCGCACAAGTCTCATCCATCAGGCGGACAAAATCGGTGTCATATTCCCAGTTCCACGAAAGACAGAGATCGTAAAGAAGCATCCCTGCCATTTTATAACGAAAGTCCCGCTTACGCGGGACGTTTCGATTAGTCTGCTGCCGCTTCTGCGGCTGGATGTCGGGCGAAGCGCTCTTGTTTGTGCAAGCGCATGTGCAGGGCATAATAACTAAGCGCGGAGAGGGCGCTGATGCCTCCGCAGATGAACCATAACATGCTGGGGTTTTTGAAGTTGTCGAGGACATAGCCAGCGGCGGCGAGGCCGAACATCTGCGGAATCGCCCACGAGAGACCGTAGACCGCCATGTAACGGCCGCGCATGGCCTCGGGTGCAAAGTTGGCGGCGAGGCCCTGGCTGACCGGGAAGACGATCATCTCGCCGATGGTGATGACCACCAGGGCAAGGCCAAAGAGCAGGTAAACGTTTACGTACCCAAACATGGAAAAACCAATCAGGAAAAAGATCGTGCCCAGGCTCATCATCAGGAACGGCGGCTTGTCGCGCAGCCAGCGGCTGACGAAGAATTGGAACAGCACCACGGTGAATGCGCTGAACGTCATCAGGATGCCGTAGTTCTGCGGGTCGAGGCCGTGTTCATCGCGCAGGAATACAGACAGGGTGCCATACATTTGCTGGTAGACGGATAACATCAGAATGTTGGCAACGACAAAGGCCAGGAAACCCAGATCCTTGAAAACCTTCAAATATCCAAGGATGATTTTTCCGATCGATTCGTGTTCGGGATGCGGCACACCCGCTTCCACTTTTGGGGCGGGCTTTGTCTCGGGCAAAAAGCGGAAGAACAAAGCCGCGACAACACAACTGACGACAGCGTCGGTAACGAAAAGGTAGAAGTAGTCAAATTTATTGGCAACAAAGCCGCCGATGATCGGACCGATGAGCCACGCTACATTCCCGACCACGCGCAGGATGCCGAAGCCTTCCTGGCGTTTTTCCTCGGGCAGGATATCGGCGATCATGGCGTTGTGGGCGGGGCTGGCGATCTCGCCGAGCAGGCCCACAACAACCACCAACGGAAACATCATGGCGAAGGTGTTGATGAGACCAAAGGCCAGGCTGCTGAGGGCGCTGAAGATCAAGCCGAAGAGGATCAATTGCTTGCGTCCAAAGCGGTCGGTGAGTGCGCCGCCAATCATACCGCCGCCAAAACCAAAAGCCGACATGGTGCCGAGCAAAATACCCGCTTCGGTCATACCGACGTTGAACTTTTGAGTGATGTAGAGGGCAAAGAACGGGAAAAGCATTGTCCCGCCGACGCGATCAATGAAGGAAATACCTACGACGACCCAGAAGAGGCGAGGGTATTCTTTGACTGCTTTAACGATGTAATCAATCAGTTTTCGTATCATGGAAACCTTAGTGGGTAATCATAGCACTTATGTTCTGCTTTGTATAGAAGTAAGGTGAAGAAGAGGAAATCCTCCCTCCTGTTAGCGGGAGAGGGACGAGAAGTTAGTGCTGTCCGAGCGTGCCTTTCACCCGCACGCTGCGTTCGACACGATAGAAGATCCACGCGCCGAACCAGAGCATGAGGAACATCGAAACGATCAGAAGGATGATCTCAATGTGCAGTGGAAAGAGCGTATTGGTTTGGAGCAGCCATCCGTGGACGGCATCGAAGCCATAGGTGAGAGGCAACATGAGCGAGATGGGGATAAGCCAATAAGGTAATGACTTGACCGGGAAATTCGCCCCGGAGAATCCCTGCACAAGGAAACTGCTCACGTCCACCATTGTGTTGGCCTCGCGCATCACAAGGACGATGGCCGCGAAGGCAAATCCAAATCCATAGAGGCCGATCAACATGGGGATGGCGGTCAGAATCGCGGCAATCGTATTGCCAGTGGGCTTGAACCCAAATAATAACGCGCCGATGATGAGCATGATGGTGGATGTGATGGTGGTGGTCAGCAGGCTTGTCAGTGTGCGTCCAATCAAGATGTTCAAACGCGAGACGGGAGTCAGCCAGTTGGATTCGAGCACACCTGCATCCATATCCTCTTTCAAGGCGTAGCCCATGCCCCAGAAGACGGTCATAATGAAATTGGTCAACGCGGTGCCGACCAGGATATAGGACATGTAGTCGCCGCTGCCGGTGTAGGCGGCAAAACCCATGGCCTGCCCATTCACACTGAAAGCCTTACCCATAAAGTAAACTGGTGTGACCCAGATGAGCGGCTGGAACACGTGTGAAATGGCATTGAGCGGATAGCGCCAGAAAACTTTCCAGTCTTTGCGGGCAATGACATAGAGCGCGCGGAGTTGTGTGCGAAGACCGGGTTGTGAGAGGGGTGTGATTTCCATATTGCCTCTAATATTGACCAATCGCACCGGTGGTACGGGCGCGGCGTTCCATCCAGACGAAGGCGAGATAACCAAATGCCAGCCAGAAGGCGCCGAAGAGCAGGATCGGGATCAGGTCGGGCAGAAGTTCGGGGATGCTCGCATTGGTGAAGGCGGCGGCGCGAATGCCATGGATGAGGTAAGTCTGCGGCAGGAATTTTGCCACCCCCTGCATCCATCCGGGCAGGAGACTGATCGGAAAGGTGATGCCGCAAAAGATCATCACCAGTCCGCGCACGAGGAAGACAAAGGCATTGGCTTCCTTCATCGTAATGACCAGACTGGCAAAAGCGAAACCAAGTCCGTATATGGCGGGGATGGCGGCCAGCATCATCAGGGCGATCATCCACGGGCTGCCGTTGAGCCGCACCCCGAACAACAAACCGAATTCGAGAGCGGTGATGGCGACAAACATGAACATCGAGACCAGTTGCGGGCCGGTGTGGCCGAGCAGGTAGGAAAAGCGCCAGGTGGGCGAGAGCCAGTTCGACTCAAGCGTGCCGCGCATCTGCTCCTGCCGCAGGGCGAACCCCACATCCCAGAGCACGATGTTCTGCCACATCCAGACCGTGGTGCCGGCGATGATGTAGCCGATGTACTCGGTTGCGCCGGTGGTCTGCAGGAAGACTTGCAGCCCGCTTCCATCCGGACCTGAGAGGGCGCGCGCCGTAAGGATGTACATCATCGGGAAGATCAACGGCCAGATGAAGAGCGCGATGATCCATGAGGGATAACGCACGAAGATTGTCCACTCACGGCGGACAACTGCCCAAACCGCGCGCAAGTCCGATGCAAGGCCGGGTTTGCCAAGAGAGCGGGAAACGGTTGCTTCCATTTCAGTCTCGCAGTGCCTTGCCGGTCAGGTGGATGAAGACATCCTCCAGCGACGGCTTGACGATATTCATATTGACGAGGCGCGTGCCGTTGCCGCTGATGGTCTCCATGATGTGCGGGAGGACGGTGCGGCTGTTCTGCGCGTGCATGTTCACTACCCACAGGTCGGCTTCGCCCTGCTGACGGGTGGTGAGCGATTCGACACCGGAGATCTTCTTCAACGTGTCGCCGAGGTCGTCGTGCCAGCCGGTCAACTCAAGGCGGATGATCTCCTTTTGGTCAATGCGGCGTTTGAGACCTTCGGGTGTGTCGAGCGCAATGACCTTGCCCGCGTCGATGATGCCGATGCGGTCGGAGAGTTGGTCCGCCTCTTCCATGTAGTGCGTGGTCAGCAGGATGGTGTGCCCCTCCTGCTTCAGGGTGGCGATTAACTCACGCAAGTTGCGGGCCGCTTGCGGGTCCAGGCCGAGCGTGGGTTCGTCGAGCAGGAGGATGGGCGGGCGGGCCAGCAGAGACTTGGCGATGGCAATCCGCTGCCGCATCCCGGTCGAATATTTTTCCACGAGTTCGTTGGCGCGGTCTTTAATTTCCATGCGCTCGAGCAACTCGTCCACGCGCTTCTTGGCGACCGCGGGCGGGATGTGATACAGCGCGGCAAAATATTCCAAATTCTCGCGGCCGGTCAACTTCCAATAAATGGAGCGCTCTCCTGCCAGCACAGTGCCAAGATTGCGGCGCACTTCGTTGGCCTGCTTGACCACGTCGAAGCCGTTGACTTTGGCGGTCCCGCTGGTGGGTTCGAGCAAGGTGCACAACATGCGAATGGTGGTGGACTTGCCCGCGCCGTTCGGACCGAGCAAACCGAAAATCTCGCCGCGCTGGATCTCGAGATCCACGCCGCTGACAGCGGTGAACATGAGCTTCGGTTCTTTCTTGGCGAAGAAGCGGAAACCACGTTTGCGGGCGGGTTGACCCTCTTTAGGCTTGTCACCGGTCCCAGGCCGGGCGGGGAACTGTTTGACCAGTTGACGGGCTTCAATGGCTAAATCGGACATGAGGTTCTCCTTTTTGGGGAAAATCCAGGGGGAGATTTCAAGATTTTTGAACCGACGCTTTGTATTCTAAAAGTATATATTTATTTTGTCAATACCATATTTCATAATATAAATAAAAACCCCGCTTTTTAGCGGGATTTTTAATGCGAAGTTTTATTTTTCTAAGGCGCAGGCCAAGGAATGACGGTTGGCTGGGAATAGCCTATGCGGGTGGCGGTGTAGATTTGTCCGTGCGATGCCTCGGCGCAGCCGGGTTGATCAATGACAGTGATGGTCAGATCGTTGGTGGAGCGCAGAGTGTACGTTAGCGCGCCGTTGGCGCATAGCCACATTTCAAGTAGGAAGCGGTTTTGGGGCGACACTTCATTCGGAAGAACCAGATCATTCCAAGAGATTTGAACCTGCTCACCGGAGCGTATGGTTTTAACATTCTCAGGTGATTTATATTTGATGTTTGTTTCCAAGCGGAAGGGTACAACCGCAAAACCGTCAATATCCACTGGCATTTTAACAAATTGGGTTTCTATCCAGCAGGAATTCTTTAATCCCGGTGGATAGACGTGGAGCCATTGTCCGCTTGTATCTTGGCCGATCACTTGAAATGTCCCAACTCCGACTCGATAGCGTGGAACATAAGCTTTGTTCGGCCCAAAACGACAACTTACAGTTGCTGTGACGATAACTTGAGATGCATTAGGCGAATCCATACTCGAAGAAGGAGCGACCGTTGATTCAGAATTTGTTGAGAAAATAGTAGTGGCAACAAGACTTGGTGTCTTTGTCTCTAATGGGGGAGTGGATTGAGAAAGAATTCGTCCACAGGCGGAGAGAACAAACATCAAAGGAAGAATCGAGAGAATAACTCTATTTTTAAAAAGTCCAATCCCTCGCCACTCTACGGCAAAGGCTATTAATGTTCGCACCTTTCGATACTCTGTCCGATTCTCGCAGAATATTTCATTAACCTTTTTGGCATCTTCAAGAACGAGCGGGCTTGCAAAGCTGGGCATTCAACGCTCTTTTCCTAGATTAGGGAGCGGGTTTTAGGAGGGCATCAAAAAACGCGACCATGTATTGCGTTATTTCCTCTCGCGTTGGTGAAATGGCACCACCTGTTGCCTCGAAGTTGTGGCCGGCATTGGAAACTGCAACAAACGCAGTTGCAACACCTGCGGATTGCAAACTCTGATACAGTTTTTGTGATTGTTGCAGGTCGACGACTTTATCTTTTTCCCCCTGGATGATTAGGAAGGGCGGGGCGCTCGATGAAACGTAAGTGATTGGGCTTGCGGATTTCAACAAATCAATGGAGGGATCTTTGACGCCAAACAGGACGAAATATCCTATTTTCTCCATGCGTGTAGTGTAGGCAGGATCTGTCAAATCAGTTGGGCCGAACATGTCAGTGACAGCCTGGAGTTTGCTTGATTCATTGATGTATTCGCCGGTATCCCATCCTGCTGATTCACTAGCCAATCCTAGCAGGGATACAAGGTGCCCACCCGAACTAGACCCCCATGCACCAATGTGGTTGGAGTCAATATTCAGTTCAAGCGCGTGCGCCCGAAGGAACCGCACAGCACATTTTGCGTCAATAATCATCGCCGGAAAAGGATACTCGGGTGCTTGGCGATATTCCACATTTGCAACAACATAACCGGCTGCGCGCAGCGCGGGAATATCTTTTAATCCAATCGCTTTATCCTTGTCTCCCAACATCCAAATTCCGCCATGGAAATAAAGTAACGCGGGCCACGGTCCGCTACCTGCGTCTGGAAAATAAATATCCATTTTCAATGGTATATCATTGGTGCAATATGTAACATCCTTCAAATCCATGCCTGTCGTTGGCGGAGCCGCAAGGACTGTTGGATACGGAGTTGCGGTAGGAGTTGCTGTAGGGGCGGCGAGAGCCGTTTGAGTAAAAGAAGCATTGACAGTTGCGAATGCTTGCGTCATAACCAGGGCGGGATCAGGGGTGGGGGTGGAAGGCTGAGCCAGTCCGCAGGCAGAAAAAAGCAATGTTGCTATTGGAATTACGAGGAAAACTCTTTTATTCATTTTCTTCCTTTCGAATGGAAAAGTTTTGAATTTTATGGCCATGGGATTTGCAATGGGCTGGAATACCCTGCTTTGGATGATGTGTATATTTGCCCCTCGGAAGGGCTGGCGCAACCGGTATCGTCGGTCAGGATAGCAGATAATTCATTTGTTCCGATCAACTTATTAATTAATTGGTTGTTGTTGCATATCCATACATCAAGCAAATAATGGTTTTCAAGATAGGTGTCTTTTTGTTGCAAGGGGACCTCGTTCCAGCT
>DYKX01000021.1:22123-28603 GCA_020722375.1 Anaerolinea thermophila | reverse complement strand
CGTATGTACCTGTCTACCTGTTTCCGTGTATACTTTCCCCCATGCCCAACATGGCCGAGATCGTCCACCGACGACGCGAACGACGCGCAAAGAATCGCCGCCGTTCCGAATCGCGATTCCGCGCCGCGTTATTGGGATTCGGCTACCTCTTCTCCATCGCGCTTGCCGTCGCCATCTTCGCCTCCGTCTTCGCCTACGCCGATTTGACGCGCGATTTGCCCTCCATCGAACAACTCCCCATCCTGCTCGATCCACAAAACGGACTCCTGCTCCAACCCACGCGCGTCTACGACCGCACGGGGGAGCATGTCTTCTTCACCTTCGCGCCCTCTGACACAAAGCGCGTTTACATCCCTTTTATCTCCCTGCCCAAACCCCTTGTGGACGCGACCATCGCCGCCTCCGACCCGCGCTTCGACTCGCATCCAGGCTGCCTCCTCAGCGGACTCGACAACCCCGATTCGCATCCCACCCTCGCGCAAAAACTGGCTTACGACCTCCTGCTCTTCGATGAACCGCCCTCCCTGAGACGCGCCATCCGCGAACGCATCCTCGCCGCGCAGATCACCGCCCGCTACGGGCGCGACCAGACCATCGAGTGGTACCTCAACTCCGCCAATTACGGACACTACGCCTTCGGGATCGAATCCGCCTCCGAACTCTACTTCGACAAACCCGCCACCGAACTCACTCTGGCTGAATCCGCCCTGCTCGCCTCCGTCGCCGAGACGCCCAGCCTGAACCCCATCGACGCGCCCGAGGCATCCTCCCAACGCGCCCGCGAGACTCTTCTCGTCATGCAAGCGTTGGGAATGATCGAAGATATGCCCTCACCGCCCTCACCCCCGTCGCCTCTCCCGAGTACGGGAGAGGGGGGCAACGCCTTCATCAACCTGGCGATGACTCAACTTTCCACGCGCTATGACCGCCAACGCCTCGAACGCGGCGGTCTGAAGATCATTTCGACCCTCGATACGGACCTGCAAACCAGCACGGCCTGCCTCACAAAAATTTTCGCCGCGCGCCTCGCCAACGCGCCCACCGACGAATCCAACTGCGAAGCCGCGCGCTACCTCTCCGCCACTCCGCAAACGAACCTTGCCGCGTCGTCCGCTTCCGCGCTCATCCTCGACCCGCGCGACGGGCAGATCCTCGCGCTCGCCGGCGAGACGGGCGCGGGCGGTGAATCCGCATTCATCGCCGCGCACAACCCAGGCACACTCCTCACGCCCTTCGTTTACCTCACTGGCTTTGCGCGCGGCCTCGCGCCCGCGTCCCTCGTTTGGGATATTCCGCGCGGCGACATCCAAAATCCCGACCTCGCCTTTCACGGCCCCGTACGTCTGCGCGTCGCATTGGCAAACGACTACCTCGTCCCCGCGCTGGACGTGCTGGACCAAATGGGCGCGGACAACGCGACGCGGACAACCCGCTCGTTCGGCCTTGACCTCGAGCCGGGCGCGGCCTTCGTGACCGATTCCCCGCCCCAGACTCTCCTCGACCTTTCCGCGGCCTACGCCACTTTTTCCGCGCTCGGTCTCCGCAACGGACAAAAATTCGCGGACGAGATTCATCCCTCCGCCGTCCTGCGCGTCGAAACCGTGGACGGCGCCATCTGGCTCGATTGGAGTCAGCCCGAATCACAATCCGTTGTCTCTCCGCAACTCGCCTACCTGATGAACCACGCCCTTAGCGACGCGCCCGCGCGCTGGCCGAGTTGGGGAAATCCGAATATTACCGAGATCGGACGCCCCGCCGCATTCAAATCGGGTTGGACGGGTTCCTCCGACGCGTGGACAATCGGCTACACCCCCGCTCGTCTCGTCGCCGTGTGGACGGGCAACTCCCCTCTCCCCGCGGGAGAGGGGCCGGGGGTGAGGTTGCCGGCCGCGCTCTGGGCCGCGTTGATGCAGACCGCGCACGCGTCCCTTCCCGCCGATTCGTGGACTCCGCCCGCAGGCATCGTCCAGATGGATGTGTGCGACCCATCGGGTTTGCTGCCGACGGTGGATTGTCCCGACGTGGTGCGCGAGGTGTTCGTGAACGGCTTCGAGCCGACGCAAGCCGATAATTTGTTCCGCAGTACCATCATCAACCGCGAGACAGGCCTGCTGGCGACCGTCTTCACGCCTCCCGCGCTGACCGAGGAACGCGTCTTCATGTCGGTGCCAGAGGAGGCGAGGCAATGGGCGGCCGCGGCCGGCATCCCCGTCGCGCCCGAAGCGTACGACGCGATCCAGCCGCCTGTGCCGAATCCAAACGTCAACGTCAGTGCGCCCGCGTTGTTCGCGGAGGTCAACGGACGCGTGGAGATTGTCGGCTCGGCGACAGGGAATGGATTCCAATATTACAAAATTTTGGTGGGGAAAGGCTTGAACCCGCGCGAGTGGACGCAGGTGGGCGAAAACGTTTCCACGCCCGTCATCAACGGCGCGCTGGCCGAGTGGGACGTGACAGGACTGAACGGGTTATACGCGGTCCAGTTAGTGGTGGTCTATGCCGACCAGAGGGTGGAGACGGCGGTGGTTTTAATAGCCGTTAGCGATTAGCGAATAGCCAGGCGCTAAAAGCCAATAGCCAACAGCCAACCGCTACAACCTCCCCCTCCTCCTTTCCAACAACTCGCGTATCTTCGAATACTTCTCGCGGCTGAGCGGATAGAACCACGCGCTGACCACCGCGCCGAACAGGATGAGCGCGCCGATGGGCGAAACCAGCAGGCGGATCATCAGGATGACCGAATCGGGTTGGGCGTAGATGGCTGTGTCTGCGGACGGGGCGGCGTAGCCCGACCAGCCGAGGAGTTGCAGCGTGAGAAAGACGACCAGCGCGCTGGTCATCTTGCGGATGAAGGCGCGCGCGCCGTAGTAAATCCCCTCCTGGCGGCGGCCTGTTTTTAATTCATCCCATTCGATGATGTCGGGGAAGATCGCGTCGGGGAGGACGTAGGCGGAGGAGAGACCGATTCCCAGCAGGAAGCACAGAAAGAGCATTTTATTAATTTCGCCGGGTTGGACAGTGAAGATGGCGAATTGCATCACCACCCAGAACAACATCCCAGCGATGTAAGCGGAGCGTTTATTCGTCCGACGAGAAACCCACAGCCAGAACGGGACGAAGGCGATCGTCGTCAGCATGAGAATGCCCAGTAACGCCGACTCGACCGCGAGGTCCAGACCGAGGATGCGGACGGTGGCAAGCGGATTTCCCTCCGCCACCCAGTACAACGCGAAGTAGGGAAAGGTCACCGCGACAATGTCCACTGCGGACCAGTTCATGGTATGGATGCCCGCCACGAATCGGAACGGTTTGTTGGCCCAGGCTGTTTTCAGCATCTCCGTCAGCGAAATCGGATTCGGCTCCTCCGTGACGTGATGCTCTTTGAAAACAAATGGCATGATGAGGTACGGTGGAATTGCCAGCCCGCCGAAGATGGCGCCCACGAGCAGGAAGCCCTGTTGCTGGGTGAAACCCGCCGCGAGGACGGCATCCACGATCATCGGTGCGAAGATGACGACCGCCAGCGCGGAGGTAAGTTGAAAGAAAGTGCGATAACTTGTCAGTGTGGTGCGCTCGTCGTAATCGGGAGTCAGTTCGGGAGTCAACGCGAGATACGGGATCGAGATGAGCGTGGACATTGTGTCCGCGATGATGAACGCCAGCGTGATGTGGATGGCCAGCGCAACTTGACTCGTCCACGGCGGGGCCCACCAGAGGAGGACGAACGACAGCCCGAACGGAATCCCGAACCAGAGCAGGAAGGGGAGGCGGCGTCCGCGTTTGGTGCGGACGCGGTCGCTGAGCATCCCCACAAGCGGATCGTTGACCGCGTCCCAGATGATGCCCGCCAGCGCGGCGAACGAACCGATGCGCGCGTCAAGGCCGACTACATCGGTCAGGTAGATTGCATAGAAAACGGAGCGCAACATGCCCGTGGATGAGAGTCCCCAGTCGCCAGAGCCGTAGAGGAGTTTGTTCCAAAAGGTGAGTTTCATCGGTAAAATGTCCGCGCAGAGATGTGCGTCATTATCCTATACTTTTATCGTTCCTGGCGCCTTGGGGGAAATCCACACATTTTGTTATGGTCTTCTCAAAGTCGCTTGACGGATTGACCGATTTGGAACGCCTTCCTCGCCGCCCCGTCTCCTCCCGACCTTCCAGCGCGTCGCCGTCATTCGGATACAAGCGCAAGATAAATCTTGCGGTACCACATTAAAAAACGTCCGAGACCAAAATCTCGGACGTTTCATTTCAGCGAATGACTACCTTGGCCTCTTCGCCAAAGTGACAACGATATCGAGTTTTTCCTCCCCGCGCAGGACGGTGAGCGTCACCGTCTCGCCCGGGGCTTTATTGTTGATGAGGTACCGCAACAAGTCGTCAAAGGTCTGAATCGTCTTGCCGTCAATGGCGATGATCAAATCGCCGCCTGCCAGCAATCCCTGGATGCTGGTCGGTTGGTCGCCCGCGCGAATGCCCGCCTTGTCCGCTGGCCCGCCTGCAACGATGCCGGTCACGTACGCGCCGACCTGACTCTTCAGTCCAAGCGCCTCGATGACGGGCAGGCTCAGATTGTCCATGGAGGAAATACCAAGAAACGGATAATCGTAACGGCCATCCTTGATCAGGCTGGGAGCGACGCGCTTGACGATGTTGGACGAGACGGCAAACCCGATCCCCGAATTGAGCGGTTCGCCCGTGTCGGTGGAATTGACGGTGCGAATGGCGCGGTTGACGCCGATCACTTCGCCGTTCAGGTTGAAAAGCGGACCGCCCGAATTGCCCGGGTTGATGGCCGCGTCGGTCTGGATGATGTCGCCCGCGGTGAACGTCCCGCCGCCAGAAGTGGAGTGCATCGAGTCGAGGGTGCGTCCCAGCGCGGAAATGATGCCCACCGTCATGGTGCTGTCGAGGCCGAAGGGATTGCCGATGGCGATCACCGTCTGCCCGACCTGCAACGCGTCCGAGTCGCCCAGCGGGAGCGGGTGCAACTCCTCGGCGGGCGCGTCCACTTTGATGATGGCCAGGTCCGAGTCGAGGTCAGTGCCGATCACCGTCCCGTAGGTTTTGAATCCGCTGGTGAAGTCCACTTCCACCTGCTTCGAGCCTTCCACCACATGATAATTGGTGATGATGTGACCCTGCGCGTCATAAACGAAGCCCGAGCCGAGCGACCCCGCCTGTGCGCCGACCGTCTTGATGGCGACCACGCCCGGGTTGACGCGCTGGAAGAGCGCCACGAGCAGTCCCTGGTCCTGCGGGGAATCCTTCACCACCGGCAGGGACGGCGCGTTCGGTTCCACCACAGACACTTCGGGGGTGGCTACGGTTGGCAACGCAGCCAATGAACAGGCCAGCGTGGCTAATACCAAAATTGATAAAGCAATTGAGATTCGTTTCATTTTTTCTCCGTGGTAAAGTGACTGTCATTTTGCAGTTTAGAATTTGATCTTCGAGGCTTCCTCGATCAACTCGCGTTGCCTGGCGGAAAGATACTTCGGTACCTGCACCTTCAAGCGCACGTAGAGATCGCCCTTCTGGCTGCGATTTTTCACGTGCGGCATCCCGCGTCCCGCGAGACGGAAGACCTGCTCGGGCTGCGTGCCAGCAGGGATATTCAACTTGACCTTGCCTGTCATCGTCGCCACTTCGGCTTCGCCGCCGAGGATGGCCGTGAACACATCCACGCTGGCGGTGGTGTGCAGGTTGTCGCCGTCACGCTCGAAGCGCGGATCGTCCGCCACTTCGATGATGAGATACAGGTCGCTGCCCTGCGGAGCGGCATTCGCCACGCGCACCTTGGAGCCTGTTTTCACGCCCGCGGGAATTTTCACTTCCAGACGACGCGATTCGGACTGGAGTTGGCGCGTCGTCCCGTGATAGGCCTCGTCGAGGGAGATAGTCAGGGGTTGCTGATAGACCGGGGACTGCCGCGCCCGCCCCGAGGTCCCGACCGACGCGCCGCCCATCCCGCCAAAGATCGAGCGGAAGAAGTCCGAGAACGAGTCGATCCCGCCTGCGCCGCCGAACATTTCGTTAAGGTCGTCCATGTTGACGGTAGCGCCGCGGCCCGTCCATTGTCCCCAGTCGAAATTACCCGGCGCGCCGCGACCCTGCCAGTTTGAATAGGCGCTCCCCAACTGGTCGTAGCGGGCGCGTTTTTGCTTATCGCTCAAGACCTGATAGGCCTCGTTGATGTCCTTGAAACGGTCTTCGGCGGCCTTGTCCCCGGGGTTGCGGTCGGGGTGATATTTCAGCGCGAGTTTGCGATAGGCCTTGCGGATGTCGTCCGCGCTGGCTTTGCGCTCCACGCCGAGAATTTTGTAGTAATCCTTGTATTCCATGAGACGGATTGTAATCCTGCTACTTAAGAAGTCAAGCATAAGACGCTTTGACTAATACAACTCTAACATGGTAAAGTGTGAGACAATTTGGCGAATTGTCCTACTGGAGACAATTTGGCGAATTGTCCTACTGGAG
>DYKX01000021.1:0-22023 GCA_020722375.1 Anaerolinea thermophila | reverse complement strand
AATTGTCCTACTGGAGGCGACATGGACTCGATTTGCGTTTTTTGTGGTTCATCCGATTCGGTTCACGCGGACTATCTGGCGGGCGCGCGGACGATGGGCCGCGTCCTCGCCCGGCGCGGGGTGCGCGTGATCTACGGCGGCGGCAAGACCGGGCTGATGGGCGCGGTGGCCGACGGCGCACTGGAGGCGGGCGGCGAGGTGGTCGGCGTCATTATCCCCAGCATGAACACGGGTCCACTGGCGCACGCGCGGCTCACCAGCATGGAGGTGACGCCCACCATGCACACCCGCAAAGCGCGCATGCACGAACTCGCGCAGGGATTCATCGCCCTGCCCGGTGGATTCGGCACCTTCGACGAATTGTTCGAGGCCATCACCTGGTCTCAAACCGGCGTACACGAAAAACCGATCGGCCTGCTCAACCTGCGAAATTATTATGCTCCGCTGCTCGCCGCGCTCGACCACGCCGTGAAAGAGGGATTCGTCTTCCGCGAGCATCGCGAGGCGCTATTCTGCGAATCTGACCCTGAGAAATTGTTGAACGCCATGGAAAACTACCGGCACCCGTACGACGCCGTCAAACGGTGGATGCGGGAGGGGTAGCCATGCCAACTCCGAAAGACATCCTCGGTCACATTTCCGCAAGCCGCGTGCTCGATGTCGCTACGGGCGGCGGCGGCTTCGTCCATTTTTTACTCGAAGGCCTGCAAGATTACGCCGAGATCATCGGCGTGGATAACAATGACCGCGCCGCGGCGGGATTCACTGAGGCCTTTCGCGAGAATCCGAAAATCCATTTCCAGCAGATGGACGCGCATCAACTGGACTTTGACGATTCCTCCTTTGACCTTGTCTGCATCTCCAACTCGCTTCATCACCTGGACCCTGTACCGGTCCTCCGCGAAATGAAGCGTGTCCTCCGCCCGGGCGGACACCTGCTCGTCTCCGAGATGTACCGCGATAACCAGGCCGAGACACAGATGACGCACGTCCTGCTCCATCACTGGTGGGCCGCCGTGGACACGGTCAACGGGATCCTCCATAACGAAACCTGCACCCGCCAGCAACTACTCGATCTGGTCTCTCCCCTCGGGCTGACAGAACTATCCATTTACGATCTCTCCGACCTGACGGAAAATCCCCGCGACCCCGCCATTCTGGAAGAACTGACGCCCATCTTCGAGCGTTACATCCAACGCGCGGAGGGACATCCCGACCTGCAAACGCGCGGCGCGGAGTTGCGTCAACGCGTGGAGGAAGTGGGATTCCACAGCGCGACGGCGCTGGTTGTGATGGGCAAAAAATAAAAAAAGGGCGGGGCCCCTCCTGCCTCCCCAAATACGACGTCATCATCGAATTTGGGGGAGGGTCGAAGACTGTGGGGGCTAAACCTTCTCTCCCCTGAATTGCGTTTCATACAACTGGGCATATAACCCATTCAACGCGAGCAACTGCTCGTGCGTGCCGCGCTCGACGATTCTTCCTCGATCCATCACCAAAATCAAATCCGCCGCGAGAATCGTAGACAGGCGATGGGCGATGACGATGCTTGTCCGCCCCGCCCTGACGCATTGCCACGAACCAGCCGTAGCCATGCATGTTTAGTTCCTTGGTTGGGTAGTTTTGGTAGTTGGGTAGTCGGTGATCTGACTATAAGACCATCCGACTATTCGCGCAACTGGAGGAGGGAGGAGGTTAATGAAAGTATATGATGAGGAGATTCCTGTTTCGATGGGCGTCCGCGCGGCGATGGGACCCGCACGGGGATAAACCGCCCGTGCTATTTATACCAAGTCCATTGGACTGATAGGCGGGTGCTATAATTTCAGAAAAGAATTTCCAATGACATAGGAGACTGGAATTGTCTGGCAAGCATAACAAACTCGAAATCGCAATTGTGGACGAATTTGTCCCGCGATTCACACCGAATGCAAAACCGATTTTTCTTCGTGGTGGGTTAAAAAAGCCCTTTCTGTTTGACGAACCTGCTTTCGCCAAACTTGGTGTTTCGGTTTCAGGATATGGAAAATTCCCCGATGTGGTCTTGTATGACTCGAAGAAGAAGTGGCTGTTCCTGATTGAGGCTGTTGCAATTAAAGATTTCATTTCTCCAAAACGCCGCCTTGAACTTGAAAATCTGTTTGAGAAGTGTGAGGTTGGCAAGGCCTACATAACCGCTTTCTGGATTTTGCCACCTATAAAAAATATGCAAATGACATCGCGTGGGAAACCGAAGTCTGGATTGCGGAGATGCCTTCGCATATGATTCATTTCAATGGCGATAAGTTTTTAGCGCCAAGATAATTCAATCGTTTTCGGAGAACCCCATGCCCACCAACCCCCCATCACCATTTCCGTCATTCTGACCGTCATCCTGCTCATCCTCGTCGCGATTGTGTCCATGTTCGGACAGGTTGTCCTGCTCAACGGTGTCATCAGCGACAGACAAGCCACCACCGCGCTGGGAATCGGGCTCGGATGCAACGGCGCGACAATCCTGCTCGCGGCGATCTTCGCCCGCTGGCTGGCCAGGCTCCTGCTCGGCAAATTCAATTGGAATTCCGCCCTGGCTGTCGTGGTTTCCGTCATTGTGAGCACGGGACTAGGGACTGTTTTCTCGTTCCTCTCAATCATCGTCGGCACACTCGCCGCGGGAATCAGATAGGAAAATAATCATGCAACTGACCAGCGTCAATATCGGTGAAAAACGAACGCTTCAAAAAGGACAGGAACTCGTCACGACGGGCATCTTCAAACTCCCTGCCAGCGGACGCGTGCGGATCGGCGAACTCGGACTCGAAGGCGACATAATCATGGACGCGAAGCATCACGGCGGACCCGACCAGGCGGTCTACATCTACGGGGAGGCGGACTACGCGTGGTGGCGGAATCAACTCGGACGCGACCTGCCCGCGGGCATCTTCGGCGAAAACCTGACCATCAGCGAATTGGAGAGCGCACCCTTCAACATCGGTGATGTGCTCGTGGTTGGCGAGGTCAAACTTCAGGTCACCGCGCCGCGCATCCCGTGCAGTGACTTCGCCGCGCGCATGGACGACCTGCAATGGGTGAAGAAATTCCGCGCGGGGGAACGGCCTGGCTTGTATTGCCGCGTCTTGCAGGAGGGATTCGTGCAGGCGGGCGATTCGGTCAGCGTGGAAAAGTACGCGGGCGCGACCCTGTCCATTTTGCAGATGTACCGCGATCACTACCAGAGCGAAAAGGATGAAGCGCTGATTCAGCGTCATCTGGCCGCGCCCATTTCGGTCCGCGTGAGGCGAAAAATGGAAGAGCTGAAAATCACATTGAAGGGTTGACCCATGCCTCCCCATCCCCGCTACCCCATGCCCGAATTTTTCCGCGATCCTCGAGGCCCGCGGCCTGACGGACGCGTACCGCGCGCGTCCGCCCTACCAGCAGGACGATTACAATGGCTGCATCATGCGCGCCAAACTCGAGTCCACGCGGCAAAAGCGCTTGGGCCAAATGCTGGATGGGCTGGAACGCGGGGGAGTTTACATGAAGATGAAATGGAATCCGAAATAACACGCGTGGGGCGGAATGTCATTCCGCCCTGCGAATATCAATCAGCAAGCCGAGTCTCCTCGATAACGGAAGCAGATTTGGGGTAGAGACGATGTGCTGTGCGGCTGTCAGTTTTTCAAGAGTTTCTTGAGTTGTGCAATGGCTTGTCCCGGCTCTTGGAAATGGATGGCCGACATGCCGACCGCCCGCGCTCCCTCCACATTTTCGATGAAATCATCCACGAAGACCGCCTCGCTCGGACTCACTTCCAATTGCTTCAACGCAAGGAGGTAGATCTCCGCTTTGGGCTTGGTCACCCCCACCTCCGCCGAGATGACGATGCGGTCGAAGGCGTCGGCAATCTTCTCGCGGAGGAGCCACTCGCGCAGGTCGTCCCACGCGTTCGAGATCAACCCCGTCTTGAAACGCGGACGGAGGGAGCGAATAAACTCCACCAGCCTGTGGTCTACCACATCGCCCGCGAAGAATTCATCACGGATGGCCTTCGCCTCGGAGGCGGGACGCTTCAACTTGTGCGCGACTGCCGCCCAGTGCTCATCGGCGCTGAGGCCTCCAATCGAAGCCGTGCGGCTGGTCTCACTTTCAAAGACCAGCCGCACGAGATCTTCATACTCCAGGTTCAGCCGTTCGGCAAGACGAGCACGCGGCGCCTGAAATTCCGTGCGGGCAATCACCCCGCCTAAATCAAAAAAGATGGCGCAAACTTTTTTCGCCAACGGCTTCCTACTTCCTGGCCTTTCTGACAGCCGCTTTCACGGCTGCGCGTTCGGCCTTGGCCTTGTCTTTGGCGGCCTTTTCCGCCTTGTGGGCCTGGTTGATCTCGCGCTTTGTCATTTCAGGTGCGGCGTTGAAGGCGGCCAGACCGGCTTCAAAAACGTCGCGGGCGGTGCGGTTCGACTTGCCGCAACTGGCGCAGGCAACATCATGGAAACCCAACTTGGATGCATCCATGGCAGCAAGGGCGGCTTCCACCGCGGCCTTGTCGAGTGCGGTGACGGTCTTGCAATTCCAACAGGTGATGTCCATTTCATTCACCTTGAGAGTGGTTGTGATGACTTAGTCTCTATCCGAATATCGGATCGCAGACTTCCAGTCTGCCTGGCCAGGCGGACTCAAGTCCGCATTCCGCAATTTTCGGACAGACTCTGAGTATATTCTATTTTCAGCCGATGGTTTGGCTATTTTTTCTTGGCGGCGGGTTTCCCTTTCGGGGACGATTTCGCTTTCGCGGCGGGCTTTTTGGCCTTCGGGACAACCTTTTTCGCGGCGGGCTTGACCCTGGAAGCGGTCTTCTTCGCGGGTTTGGCCACGGCTTTGGCCTTCGCGGCGGGTTTGGCTACGGCTTTGGCTTTCGCGGCGGGTTTGGCCACGGCTTTGGCCTTCGCGGCCGGCTTGGTCGCGGGCTTCTTCGGGGCTGAATCCGCCTGGGTGGACGCGGCCGGCGCAGGTCGAGGGGCGTGGCGGTTGCGGGGGGGCGCCACTGGCGTGGAAGCGGGTTTTGTCACCACCGGTGTGGGTTCGACCCTTTCCTTTTCCACCTTGGCGGCCTCGGCTTCCAGGGTCCGCAGTCCCTCCTGCCAGCCGGGCGTGAACATTTCCAGCCGCTGGCGCGAGACGGAGTTGGCGCGGCGGCAACGCGGACAAAACACATCGTAATGATGCAGGTTTTCCGCGTACATGCGCTGGAGGGCGGCCAGTTTCTCCAACCGGCCCACTGTAAAGGGGGTTTGACAGTAGGTGCAACGCAGGTTCATGGTTTGCTCCTTTCGGCACGATAAGTATAGCCGAAACAGCCGTTTGACGCTATTCCTCTTCGGTCACGTCGGATGGCTTTCTCAAAGTCGGAACTTCCTCAACGCGAATGCCGCGAATTTGCGAATACTAAAGTACGGTGTGACGCGAATAAATTCAGGAAAATTTGTGAAATTCGCCCACACTTGCACCTGGCGCACACCTGCCCTCCCACTCGCTCCGCTTCGGGGACTATAGTGGCGGGCGGCGCCAGGGAGTGCAAGTGTTCGCGTTCCAAATCGGTCAATCTGCCAAGCGACTTTGAGAAGACCATAAGCCCGATTGCTCACGCCTGAGGAATAGTACATTAGTCATCGCCGAGACCACATCCGCACGGATGCGGCGACAAAGTAAATATGAGCAAACATTCCGTGCTGATTTTGTCAGACAAGAACGAATCTTCCCAAGCGTGGCTGGAGGCATTCCGTCAAAGAGGTTTGCAGGCTGAATCCGTCCCCTCCGCCGCGTCTGCGCTGGACCGATGGCTGGCCGCGGCTCCCATGCTGACGGTAGTTGACCTGTCCCTGCCGGTGGAGGAATGCCTGAAAATCTGCCGCGACCTGCGCGTTCTCGGCGGAGCGCCCATCCTGCTGATTCTCCCCTCGGCGAGCGGAAACGTGATTCTGGAAGCCCACCGCGCCGGGGTGACCGAGTGCCTGATCCAGCCTGCCAGCCCGGCGGTGATCCTGCTGAAGGCGCTGGCCTGGTCTATGCGCGCAGGCTGGGACTGGCCGGTCAGTGGACCCATTTCACCGATGGGATTTTCCGAATAAAAAAGAGACGGTCACTTTTGCAGGTGACCGTCTCTCGGTTTTACTGTCCCAATCCAACGTTGATGCGCCCGGCCAGCAGGTCTGCGAGCACCTGCTCGGCGAGTTGCTGTTTGCCCGGCGTGAGGATGGCCGGGTCCACATCGGTGAGCGCGAAGGGCGGATTAAACGTCAGGCCGCCGCGGCCCGCCAAAAGGTCCGGCCAGGCCGCCTGGATGGCCTTGGCAACGTCGGGCTGCAGGCTGGCCGTCCAGTAAACGGGACGCGGATTGGGCGTCACATCCCCAATCGAAATGACTCCGTTCGTGCCGATAGTGGTAAGCAATTCGGTCGTGGCGATGGTCGGATAGACGTACACCATGGCAACTTTTTTATCGGTCAGCAGGTTGGCGTAGGCGGGATAGAGTTCCTTCTTTTCATCGGCAGGAATTTCCACCACCTGCGGGTATTCGAGCGAATTGCCGTAGATGTCAAAATAGTACAGGGTCTTTGGGCACGAGCCGCAGTAGTAGATCATGCCATTCTTGAAGGCGGCGAACGCGACCTGTGCGTTGGGATCGCCCTGCGGGATGATCATGCCGATGCGATAATCGTACTCGGTGGTGATCATGGCCGAGATGTAGCCGAAGAGGAAACCCACCAGGTCGGGGCGGCTCTGACTGCCCACCACGCTGACATTTCCTGCGGGCGTCACGCCGGGGACGTTGACCGCCAGAAACTGTGCTTGCGGCGCGGCCGCGGCCAGCGCGGCGATGCCCGGGTCCGGGGGCAGGACAACAACGATTCTCAGGGACGGGTCCAGGTCTGCCGCGGTGAGGGTATTACGGACCTGAAAACGATAGCCCGCCGCCTGCGCCAGTTCGTAGACGGTGGTCTGGTAAAGGTTGGATTGGGCCGCGTCCATCTCCGCGGGGACGACGAGGATGGCCAGCGGGGCAGATGCTGTGGCGGTTGGGGTGATGGTGGGAAGGAGGGTGGGGGTCTCCGTTAGGACGGGAGTCTCTTTGGCGCCGCAACTGCCGAGGAGCAGGGAAAGAAGCAAGAGCGGGATGAAAATCAGGGTTAATTTGATGCGCACGGGTTTTTCTCCAGTTTCGAGATTTTCCCGATTATACCCGTCAAAAAAGAAGCCCCCCAAAGTTTCGCCGTTCTTTGGCGCTTCGGGGGGCTGATGGATGTTACTTCGCGACGATCTTGATCTTCTTCGGGCGGGCGGACTCGGCCTTGGGCAGGCGCAGGGTCAACACGCCATCGGTGATCTTCGCTTCGGCCTTGTCCGCGTTGACGGCGGCGGGCAGGCGCAGGGAGCGGCGGAAGTTTCCGCTGGGAAGTTCGCACAGGAGATATTCATTCTCGTCCTGTTTGAATTCCCCTTCGACGGTGACGACATCTTCGAGGATGTTGATGGTCAGGTCTTCGGCTTTGAGGCCGGGGACGAGGGCGGTCAAAACGAAAGCCTCGTCCTCGTCGCGCACGTTGGCGGCGAGGCGATGTTCGAGGTTTTGCTCGGCCATGCGCACCCAGCGGCGCGGCATGGAATGGAGATGGGGGTAAGGTTGAAGGTAGAAGGTCATGGTTGTCTCCTTTATTGGTAAATGAATTGCCGCAATCTTATTTCGGGCGTGTAAGAACATCGAAAATGCGTCGTAGATTTTGTGTAAGAATATTTGACGCGGCGCGGGTATAATTCGAGCAATGCCCAAACGAGCAGTGATGACCCTACTCTTTATCGTTGCAATTGTGGCGGGTGTTGTGATTTATCGAAACATGACATCCTCCGGCAGACGCTCCAACCACGTGTGGGAGTTCTTCGCCGACCCCGCCTCGCACGCGGACTGGAAAGTGGCCGCTGGTTCCCGTTGCGGAAACGCCCCCTTCCTCTTTCCCACCGACGGCATGGTGGGCTTTCTCTGGGATGATTCCTTCCGCATCGGGCATCGCCACCAGGGCATAGACATCTTCGCGGGGACCGAGGTTGGCGTCACCCCCGTCATTGCGGCTTACGATGGCTATCTCACCCGCCTCGCCGACTGGAAATCCTCCGTCATCCTGCGCGTCCCCAGCGACCCGCTCCAGCCCGGGCGCCAGATCTGGCTCTACTACACCCACATGGCTGACCGCGATGGGACCTCCTACATCGTTGCAGATTTCCCGCCCGGCACGCGCGAAGTCTTTGTCTCCGCTGGAACCCTGCTTGGCTACCAGGGCGATTACTCCGGCGACCCAAACAACCCCACAGGCATCCACCTGCACTTTTCCATCGTCCGAGACGATGGGAACGGGAATTTTCTGAACGAACTGGCCATCAAAAACACATACGATCCATCGCCATATTTCGGTTTTGAATTGAACGCAAAAAACAGCAACGGCGAGGCGCCTCTTTGTTCTGATACGCCAGATCAATAAATCTCTGTTATTCGTTTTTTCTTGGAGGTCTTATGGAATTTCAGGACAAGGTTGTCGTCATTACCGGGGCAGGACGCGGCGCAGGACGGTTGATCGCCGAAGCATTTGCCGCGCAGGGCGCGCGCATCGCGCTCAACGATATTTCTCCGCAAAACGTGGAAGCGCTGGCCGCCGAAATCCATCAGCGCGGCTACAACAACGCAAAGGTCTACGTGGAAGATATGGCGAAAAAAGTGGGAGTGCAATCCCTCATCAAACAGGTCGAGGATGACTTTGGCCGACTCGATGTGCTGATCAACCACGCCTCGGTCGAACCGCACACCCCCCTGCTCGACATGGACGAATGGGACTGGCACCGCACCCTCGACGTGAACATGACCAGCGCCTTCCTCACCATGCAATCGGCAGGACGCATCATGCGCGAACGCGGCGGCGGGGTCATCGTCAACCTGGCTTCGCTTTCGGGCGGGACTGTCGTCCTCGACCGCGCCGCGTACGTAGCCAGTCTCTTCGGCCTCGTGGGGTTGACGCGACAGGCGGCACGCGAACTCTTCGCCTACAACATCCGCGTGCACGCGGTAGGCCGCGGACTGGGACGATTCCAGAATACCGGCACCACCGTTCCTGCGGACCTCTCGCGCGCGGTGTTGTTCCTGTGCAGTCCGCGCGCCGCGCATCTGACCGGGCACATCGTCAACACGCCGTAAAGCGGAATGACATTCCGCCCCACAACAAATATGGAACAATTACTCGAATATCGTCAACGCCTGCTCGACCGTTACGAGCAGGTCACGCGTCAGTTTTGTGAAGCCGTCGAAACCGCGGCCCGCCAAAAGGTCCAGAAGGATGCGGCGGAGGCGGCGGCTTCACCATCCAGACCTGGGTGGAGCGAGGCCTGGCGCACATCGAAGAGCATTGGAAGACAGTGACCAGTTTTCAGTGATCAGTTATCAGTGTTCAGTCTTAAGGAATCGAAATGCCTCGCAGTAACAGCGAGGCATTTTGTTTTTTGGAAAGGCTATAAAAGGGGGATGGGAAATTGCATCAGCCAGTTAAGAAAAAGCGGTGCGACTTGCAACCCGATCAGCCCGACGATGATTCCCCAAACCATTCCCGCGACCACATCAGAGACATAGTGCACGCCCATCGCCACGCGCGCCAGTGAGACGAGCGGCGCCCACAGGCAGAGGAAAATCGCCAGCCACGCGGGACCCAGCCCGATGGCGAGGATGGCGATGAGGAAGGCGCGCGCCGCGTGTCCCGATGGAAACGAGTGCGGGTCGGTGTTACGGTAGATTCCGCCCCACTCTCCCTCCGGTCGGCGGCGGCGGACGATCAATTTGATCATCAGCACGGTGACAGCCAGCACGGCGATGCTCGCAAAGAGGGTGACCGCCCACCGTTTCCAGAACGCGTCCCCCTGCCACCACAGGAGGAGGAGTCCCAATCCCCAAAACCAGGAATCGCCCGAATGGGCAAAGAAGACCGCCAGTGTGCGGAGGAGGCCGGGCTTCTCAGCCACACGCAGGCGGTCGGAAAGACGCGCGTCAAGTTCGAGGATGGAACGAAAGGTCATTTCTTCTTGACAGGCGCTTTGGCTTTCGGCTTGGTTTTTGCCGTCGGTTTCGAGGAAGCGGTCTTTTTGACGGCTGGCTTTTTGGGCGCCGCTTTCTTCACAACGGCCTTCTTTTCGGCGGCTTTGGCGGCGCGTTTCGCTTTGGCCTGTTGCGCTTCAAGGTCGGCGCGCAGGAGTTCGAGTTGGTGCGGCTTGTCCACATCCATGGCAGGCTCGGCATGTTCCCAGATGATAACGCGGCCTTTGATGCCGATACGCTTGCACACGTGTTCCACCAGTTCATCCAATGTCGCGCTGCGCGTGAGATACTTCCATAACGTGGCGAAACCGACGATGGAGGCCTGCTGCATCGGCGACTTACGCCCGCCGATCAAACGTTCCCACAGATCGAGATGCTCCGTCGCCATGCGGACATGCGTCACGTGGATATCCGCGCCGCAAAGTTCGATATCCTTGAGGCGGGTGTAGGTGCGGTTCGAGCCGGGGAAGCGCGCTTCCATCACGTCGCGCGGACAGACGCCATAGTACAGATCGTCCTTCGTCTCCATGCACTTGGAGATGAGCCAGTCCACCATCTCGCCTTTCAGGGCGGGAATATCGGAGGAGGCGACGAGCACGTATTCGGTCTTTTTGTTGAGTTCGCGGGCCTTGTTCACGCCCGCCACGATGTTGGCGAGCATGCGCCCCTGGTTGGGGATGTAATGGATCGGCTTTGCGCTGACGAGTTCCGTTTTGGCGGAGAGGCCAATCAGGATGATTTCATCCACCTGCTGTGCGGCATTGAGGGCGTCAAGCACCCATTGGATCATCGGCTTGCCGGCCACATCCACGAGCGCTTTCGCGTCGCCTTTCAGGAACTTGTATAGCGGGTCTTCGGGATTCGGGATTCCGCCTGCGGTTACGATGGCGTACATGGTTCATTACTCCTTGAATAAGTGGTTGCGTTAAGAACGTAAACAAGTACACATGTACACACGTACACACGTAAACAGGGTTCGCAATGACCTGTGTACCTGTTTACGTGTGTACCTGTATACGTCAATTCAACTCCTGCAATTGCGGCTCGAAACCGAGTTTGGCGAGCAGTTCATCGTACTCGGGCCACGTGAGCGGACGGTTCTTGCCAGAGATAGCGACCAGCGCGGCCTCCATCATGTTCGTGCCGAACGAGCGTCCGTCCATGACGGGGGTGGTGGTAACGAGATATTTCACGCCGCATTTTTTGAACAATTCCACGTCTTCGGGCGTGGTGGTGTTCGTTACGATAACCTTGCCCTTCATATCATCGGGCATGTGTTTCTTGATATAGTGACAGTCTCCTGCCACCACTGTGGCCCACTGGTAATAATTTTCATATTTAGGCGTGCGTTCATCCTGTTTTTCGCCGGTGGGATACAGCCACTCGAACGGGAAGCGCGTCACGATGGGAATCATGATGGCGGCCAGCGTCCGCAAGCCGCCGATGGTGCGGATGGGAATCGGGACACCCAGCGCGAACATCAGGTCGCAGAAGACCGTCTCGTACCCTGCCTCGACGAACGACTTGGAGAGTCCCCAGCGATCCACGCCGAGGGTGACCATCACCTTGCGGCCGTGCTGGTCGAGATAATCCTTGATCTTCTTTTCCAGGAAGGCAGGCGCTTTGTTTTCAAGCGTGTTCTTCAGGCCGCCCCCATCCACCACAGGAGTTTTCTTGATGTAGCGCACCAGTTTTTGCACGGAGTGGAAAGGATAGAATTTTCCTTCCACGATGGCGCCCAGGTCGGCGCCGCCTACGCCAAAGGCATCCACCTGCCCATCCAACTCCTTGTACTTGAGCGCGGCGGCCTCCATATCGCCGTCCGTGCCGATGCGCTCGATGCTGACTTGTTCACCGAGCAGTGTCACTTCCACTTTTTTGTTGCGTTTCGACGATCCAATGCTGATGCTGACCGCTCGTTTCATGGGAGCCTCCTGGGAGAAATCTGCGGGGAGTATACACCGAATTTGGAGAAGATGTAAAATCAGCACGGAGACAAACATGACCCGCAGACTGATGCGGATTTTCCTCGCCGCGTTCGCACTTCTGACGATTTACAACGTGATCGTCCTGTACTTCAACCTGTCCAGCCTCTTCAATCCGCTTCTCACCCCGCTGACCACCCTGGTCGGGTTCGGATTCGCCCTCCTGCACGCCAGCCTGCGCTGGAACTGGCGCGCCGCGCTGACGTTGTTCGCGCTGTCCTTTGTCATCAGCCTGGCGTATGAAAGCCTGGGCGTCGCGACCGGGCTGGTTTACGGCCCGTATCACTACACCGAAAAACCGGGACCCAAGTTCCTCGGTCTCGTGCCGTACCTGATTCCCGCCGCGTGGTTCATGATGATGTACCCATCCCTTGTCATCGCCGAGCGGATCGCGCCGCGCTCTGAGGACTGGAAGCGCGGGCTGACGGTCGCCGCGCTGGGCGCGGTCATTATGACCGCCTGGGATGTGATGATGGACCCGATGATGGTGCGCGGCGGACACTGGGTTTGGGAAGTCCAGGGCGCGTACTTCGGCATTCCCCTGCAAAATTACTGGGGTTGGTGGCTGACGACGTTCAGCGTGTTCCTCGTCAATTGGCTGGCGGCGCGTCGAAACGGCGGACAGGCGCGGCTCCAGGATGACCGGCTGGCGGTTCTGAGTTACGCCATCACCGGGCTGACCGGTTTCCTGGTCTGCCTCGATCCCGATGCGATCGCACAACTTGGCGGCGCGGCGTTGGCGGGATTCTTTGCCATGTCCCCGTGGGCGGTGATGGGATGGTGGAAGACGGGGACGACTTTATATAATCCAGATTATAATAATCCCGGTTATATAAAAGGAGCCAGACATGTTCGTTGACCGCCGACAGGAACTCGCCTTTCTGAACAGCCTGCTCGACCGCAAGCATCCCGGCCCCGCCCAACTGGTTTTGCTGTATGGGCGTCGCCGCGTCGGGAAAACCGAATTGCTTTTGCATTGGGCGCGCAACAGCCGCTTGGATTTCACCTATTGGGCGGCGGTGCGCGAAAGTCTTTACTTTACAAAAAGGAACGGTAATCCAATGCCGTTCCTTTTTTAGCACCTTCGAGGTTTGATACATCATCTCCATTGTACAGTTAGTACTATGGCTTAACACCCCATAGAGATGAATCGACCACCAGAAAACGCCCATCTGCAGAAAAGGCCGGCATGTAATCTAACGGGAAATTTTTTATGACAGCAAAAGGTTTTTCTTCCCCAACTCGCCAGTAAGCCAACAAGTTGAAACCAGTTTTTTCTCCTTGATTAACTGGGGATGCATATACAAAGGCTATTAGTTCCCCGTCTGGGGATAGACGTAGAGAGTTCCACTGAAGGTTGAATTCCGCAGGATCAATGAAATCTGCCAGGAAACTTGCCAGCCAATCCGGTGTGATTTCCAATTCGCTCAATTTTTTGCCGGTTTGCATGTCCCAGGTTTGAAGTATGGTGTTGCGCGATGTCCCGGCTCCGGCCAAATAGAGTATTTGCCCGTCAGGAGAAAATTGTAGCCAATCCGGGACGAATTTAATCACAGGCAGGTCAAATACAGCTCTGCCTCTGGCGATGTCAAAGACAAAAATGTTCCTGTGTTGAGAGCCACTTAACGCTAACCATTTACCATCCGAACTGATGTCATAGGATTGCAATGACATACCTGGCGCATCGAAAGTTTGCATGCGCTGGAATGTCTCCAGATCATACAGGCTGAGGCCGCATCCCATCACACATGCCTCCACCAAGAATTGGCGATTACCTGGCAACAAAGTAATATTTCCAAACATTTCATTGAAGATGACCTGGTGCAAAGAACCGTCTGCCATCTTATAGAGCCATAACCCTTCAAAGGACCATTCAAAGGGTCTTATAAGCATATCATTATTGGACAGGAAGACAACCTGTTGAATTTGATCTGCATCTATACGCACAATACGAAAAATGCTTTTACTCGAGGTGTCAACTAAGGAAATGGTGTTGCCATTAATCAACGCGCGTATTTTTCCGTCTACTGAATGGACAACTTCTGTAGAGCTTAAATCGTAAAAACCATCGAAGATCTTAATTGGTTTACCATCCCTGCCAATAATTTCGATTGTGCCGGAAGTAGGTTTGTAGAAGGCAAAGAATTGCCCATCTTTTTCCGCGTCGAGCACAAAAGCCGGCTCAGGGCTGGTCTGGTCAAGCAGGGACTCGCCAGACTCTACATTCCATGCATTTAGGTGAAATTCACGTTCATTGCCTTTTTCAAGATAGGTAATAACAACCAGTAAATTGCCAAAAAATGCTTCAGAAGGATATTCTCCCTCGTAGGTTTTACAGTTTGTAAAATCAGAGGTGATTTTTAGTACGTTGATCTTTTCTTGTGGCCAGATACGATATACATGCAGATCACAAGATTCATCTCTTTGAAGGTTATCGCCGCTCAAGAAATAATAATCTGCCCCAGATTGGATGTTTCCAGAAAGAGGGGCGCGGAATTCACCCACCCATGTACCGGTGTCGGCTTTGTAAACACTCCACAAAACAGCAGATTCGTATTTGGAGTATATATACGATTGGACAAAAAGGAATTTCCCGTCGCTCCCAAAGAAAATACTTTGTGATGGATTTTTTTTCTCAAGATTAGGAAAAAAAGTTAGTTCTTTTCCATCGCCAGTATTAAAAATATGAATCATCCCATCATTGGCAATGACCGCGCAAAGATCACCGCTAGGTGAAAGCACTAATTGCTGAATCGAAGCAGGATCAATAGATAAAGGTACTGTTTCGTTGATGGAAAGGTTTAAAAGATTCTTGCCGGTGACAATAAAATGCCCATCTGTCGAGGCCCCTGCAACAAATGAACGGATCAAATCACCTTCTTCGTCGTTTGTAAACTCTTTGTGCTTTTCAAAAGTCTGAGTATCATAAACTACCGCACCTTTTGACTCATAAAGAATCATCCATTTACCATCATCACTAAACTCAACGCGGAAATCTGGCGCGGTGGCGGAAAAATCCATCAGCAATTCGATTTTTTCAATGTTTTTATCAGTTAGGATTGGAGCAGCAGGCAATGGGTCAAGCGGACCTAGTGGGTATGCGGGCGTTGGCGTGGCGGTGGGAGTGGGAATTAGGGTTGCAGTTGCAGTAGCAGTCACTGTCGAAGTAGGCGGCAATGGGGTAGCGGTAGGAGATACGATTGTAGTTGGCGATGGTTGCGTGGAGCAGGCTGATAAACCAGTGACCATCGCTAACAGAAGAAAAAGAACAACCAAAGCAAAGTTCGATTTCATGGCCTTCTCCTTATTTTCTCTGCCTAAACACGGCCTCAAGTTGATCTTCATGGAGAATTCAATTTAAAAATATCATACTACGATTCATCCATCTATGCTCATCCAATTGGGAAAACGCAAAACTGTCCGATTTATGTCGGGCGGCCTTGTCTTGTGTGCTACGATATTGATCACCAGAATTACGGGAGAAATCTCGCGTTACTTAACAAAAATCGTATTCGGGAAACCAAGCGCCGCAAAGAATTTGAGCAGGAAAGCCTCGGCGTTGACCTGCGCCTGCGTGAGGATGCCGTCTTCCATTGCGGCTTGGAGAATTACTTCTCTTCCCGTTAAAAGTGCTTCAAGCACAGCATTGGGATCGGTATCTACGAATAAGCCATCTTGAATTGTCCAAGCCTGGGTTTTGCTTTCATCCATTTCATAGGAAAATACTTCTGCTGAGGGTAGGGTGACATAAAGTATGTTGCCTTCATATCGCATTTGTTCAGGACCAACTTTACCCATATCAATGCCAGCAATCACTTTTCCATGAATTTTCACAAGAAATTTAGTGCCAAACAAGAAGGGAAAAGCAGTGTCTTGGTTTTTATTATATTCAACAACTTGTGTGACACTGTACCGAATCGTCTCCAGGCGCGCCAGCGCGCGGATCTCGGTGATGTACGTCACCGGGTCGGGGATGATCGTGGGCGTGGGGTTCATCAACTGCGCCACCTGCGTCTGCATGGCTTCGTTGGCCTGTGCCAGAGGCTGAAGCGCAGAATTGGCGTTTTGCGCGGTCTGATTGACGGCATCACGCACCGTGGTGACGATGAAATAGATGCCCGCCGCCAGCACGATCAGGAAAATGAGATTGAACCATCCGCTATTTTTCATGCGCGGCATTATAAACCACGGATGGAAGCGGTGAAAGGGATAAATCGCCATCCTTTTTATCCTTTTCATCTGTGGTTGCCCTTGTTATCATAGACCCATGCGCTCAATTAAACTGATCATTGTTTACTGCTCACTGATCATTGCACTTTCCGCCTGCAACCTCCCCACCGCGGTTCCCGCCGTCACGTCCACGCCGACCAGCGACGGGACCATGACCGCCACCCCCACCATCGAACCGACTCCCAAACCAGACCTGGGCGATAACGCCAACCCCATCCTGCTGGCCCTGCCCCCGTCTCAATTCCAGGACCCGGTCACGGTCGCCAACGCCCAGACGCTTGCCACCCTGCTCGAAGAGCAGACCGGCTACCGCGTCGTCGCGGTCGCGTCTACAAATTACTTCGAGTTGATCGAAGCCATGAAGATCGGCAACGCGCACATCGCTGTTCTGCCCATGTTCGCCATCGTCGAAGCCTACAACCAGGATGCCGTGCAGGCCGCCTTCGCCTCCACGCAGGAGGGAGCCGCCTCGTACGGCGCGCAGTATGTCGCGCGCAGCGACCGCTTCACCGCCTACTACAACCCGTCTGACAAGAAAAACACAGCCGACGCGCCCGAAGCGCTGGCCCAGTTCAGCGGGAAAAAGCCGTGTTGGACGAAACCCGACTCCCCGTCCGGGTATATCGTTCCGCTTGGCGTCCTGAACTGGTACCAGACCCCCACCGAGGAGGGCGCGTTCCTGCAAAGCCAATTCTCGGTCGTGCGTGCCGTCCGCATCGGCGAGATCTGCGATTTCGGCGGCACATACATCGATGCGCGCACCTACCCCGCGCTCAAAGACGAATACCCCTTCATCATGGACGAGGTCGCCGTCATCTGGCAGATTCCCCCCATCATTCCCTACGATGGACTCTTTCTTTCGCGCACCGTCCCCGCCAACATATCCGCCGAATTGAAGCGCGCCCTCGACCTCATCTACGCCACCGACGATGGCAAAACCCTCTTCGATTCGCTCTTTGGCTTCAAAGGCATGATCCCCGTCGAGGATATTTTCTACACCGAGTTCGTGCGCGTCGTCAACGCCGCGCCCGTCAAACTTAACGAACTTGTTCATTGAAAGTATAATTTCGCCAGAGGAGACCCTCCATGTACGATTCCAAAAAACTTGCCGAACTTAAAGATTCCCTCGAAAAGTGGGAAGAGACCGACCTGCAAAAAACGCTCGCTTCGATGCCCGAACGCCGCACGGACTTCATCACGACCTCCTCCGAATCGATCAACCGACTCTACACCCCGCTCGACGCGGCCGACCTGGACTACGCCTCCGATCTTGGACTGCCGGGCGGCTACCCCTTCACGCGCGGAGTCCACCCGACGCTTCACCGCGGCAAACTCTGGACAATGCGCATGTTCGCCGGCTTCGGCACCGCCGAGGAGACGAACCGCCGCTTCAAATATTTACTGGAACAGGGGCAGACCGGTCTCTCCATCGCCTTCGACCTCGCCACGCTGATGGGCTACGACACCGACCAGCCTGAAGCCCTCGGCGAGTTCGGCAAATGCGGCGTAGCAGTATCGTCTTTGAAAGATATGGAGATTCTGCTGGATGGCATCCCTCTGGACAAAGTATCCACCAGCATGACCATCAACTCGCCCGCCGCGATCATCTGGGCCATGTACATCGCCGCGGCGGAGAAACAGGGCGTGCGCCCCGACCAACTGCGCGGCACCATCCAGAACGACATCCTCAAGGAATTCATCGCGCAGAAGGAATTCATCTTCCCGCCGCACCCGTCCATGCGCCTCGTGGTGGACACGATGGAATATGGTTCCAAGTCCGTGCCGCAGTGGAACACGATCTCGATCAGCGGATACCACATCCGCGAGGCTGGCTCCACCGCCGCGCAGGAACTGGCCTTCACCCTCGCGGATGGCATGGAATACGTCCGCTGGGGAATCGCCCGCGGCATGGATGTGGACGAGTTCGCGCCACGCCTCTCCTTCTTCTTCAACGCCCACAACGACTTCTTCGAGGAGATCGCGAAATACCGCGCCGCGCGTCGAATCTGGGCACGCGAGATGAAAGAGACCTTCAAGGCCAAAAACCCGCGCTCGTGGATTCTGCGCTTCCACACGCAGACCGCGGGAGTCAGTCTCACCGCGCAGCAACCCGAAAACAACGTGGTGCGCGTCGCGATCCAGGCATTGGCGGCCGTCCTCGGCGGGACACAATCGCTCCACACCAACTCGCTCGACGAGGCGCTGGCGCTTCCTTCCGAACATGCAGTCACAATCGCCCTCCGCACCCAGCAGATCATCGCGGAAGAGTCGGGCGTGGCGAACACCATTGATCCGCTTGGCGGTTCGTTCTTCGTCGAAGCGCAGACCGACCGCATCGAAAGGCAGGCACGGGATTACTTCCGCCGAATCGAAGACCTGGGCGGTGTCATCCCTGCCATCGAAAAAGGATTCTTCCAAAGCGAAATTTCGGACGCGGCCTATCGCTACCAGCGCGAGATTGACGAGGGCGTCCGCAAGATCGTGGGCGTGAACGCGTACGAGGAGAAGAAACCGCTCACCATCCCCCTGCTCGAAATGGACCCGCAGGGCTATCAGCGGCAGGTGACGCGCCTCGAGGAAGTCCGCCGCACGCGGGACGCGGGACGCGTCGGTCAGGCGTTGGACCGTCTCCGCATCGCCTGCCAGGGCACGGAGAACACCATGCCCTACCTGTTGGACGCCGTCCGCGCGTACGCCACGCTGGGAGAAATCGTCAAAGTGATGAAGGAAGTGTTCGGGACGTACGAAGAACCCACGTGGATTTAAGAGTGTCCAGTGTTTCGGTATCAGGTGTCAGGTAAATAACTGATGTTACGCAGTTTACTCGTACCGCAACATTCATGTTGCCTTGCCGGGCGAGATAAATCTCGCAGTACTGCGTAAGGTGAGTAAATAAAAAGGCTTGCTCGATCAAACGAGCAGGCCTTTTACCTTGGAACTTGACACCTGGCACTTGAAACTCAACGCGCCAGCACCTTCGCCATTTCGTAATATTCCATGTTCACCTCGCGTTTGTTGGCGATCACATCCGCGATGGGGACAAGGTCGATGCCGCGGCCTTTTAATCCGGTCATCACGCCGCTTTGACCGGCCAGCAGCGCTTCCACGGCTTTGAACCCCATGCGCGAGGCCACGAGACGGTCATACGCGGTCGGCGAGCCGCCGCGCTGGATGTGTCCAAGTACGGTGACGCGGGTCTTGAAGCCCACGTCCATATCATCCAGCGATTTCGCCAATTCGGTGGCGCGGAAGCCCGATCCCTCGGCTACGATGACGATGGAGTGATTTTTGCCGCGCTTGTAGGCGTTCTCAAGGGACTGTGCAACCTCCTCCACAGTGGACTGTACTTCGGGGATGAGTACCACTTCCGCGCCGCAGACGATGCCCGCCATGACGGCCAGGTAGCCGCTGTTGCGTCCCATTGTCTCGACGAGGAAGGCGCGGCTGTGCGAGGAGGCCGTGTCGCGCAGTTTGTCCACCGCGTCCATGATGGTGTTCATGGCGGTGTCCACGCCGATGGCGATATTCGTCCCCCAGATGTCGTTGTCGATGCTGGCAGGGATGCCGATGACGCGTACGCCCTGCTCATGCAGGGCCTGCGCCCCGTGCAGGGACCCGTCGCCGCCCACCACGATCAGGGCATCCATCCCCGCCTCGTTCATCTTGCGGATGGCGTCGCGCTGTCCCGTTTTTTCCATGAAACGCGAACTGCGCCGCGTTTGCAGGATGGTCCCGCCGCGTTGCAGGATCCCGCCCACGTCACGCGCGCCGAGCGGACGGTATTCGCCGTCGATCAGCCCCTCGTAGCCGTTATATACGCCCAGCACGCGGGCGTTGTTTGCCAGTCCTGTGCGGACAATGGAACGGATACAGGCATTCATACCGGGCGCGTCACCACCAGAGGTCAATATACCAATAGTCAATGAAGGTTGAAGGTCCATAGTCCACTCTTTGATTTAAGATTAACGCCCTGCATTGTACACCAGATTCTGTCCCATATTTTGGGTGTAGAATTAGGGAAATTTCATTCAAGGAGTTCAGCATGGCAGGTAAAAAAGGCGTCATCGGCATCCTCACCGGCGGTGGAGATGTCCCCGGCCTTAACCCAGCCATCCGCGCCGTCACCATCCGCGCGCTGCGCGAGGGCTGGCAGGTGATCGGCATCCGCCGCGGCTGGGCGGGACTGATTGACGTGGTACGCGACAAGAAGGCGGACAACAGCAACAACTTCCAGGTGTTGACCGAGGAAATCGTCAACCGCGCGGGACGCACAGGCGGGACGTTCCTCCACACGTCGCGTACGAATCCCTCCAAGGTCAAGCGCGACCGCCTGCCCCCACCCTTGCAGGAAAAGTACACAAGCGATGTCAATGATCTGACTCCCGAGGTGCTCCAAAATCTGGAGTTCATGGGCGTTGACTACCTCGTCCCCATCGGCGGCGACGACACGCTCAGTTACGCCGTCCGCATGTATCAGGAGGGCGTCAAGGTGGTTGCCATCCCGAAGACGATGGACAACGACGTGCCGGGCACCGATTACTGCATCGGATTCTCCACCTGCGTCACGCGGACCATCGAGCTGGCCAACAGTCTGCGGACGGTGGCTGGCTCGCACGAACGTTTGATGGTGTTGGAGGTCTTCGGACGCTACGCCGGCTTTACCGCCATGCTTCCCACCATGGCGGGCGCGGCCAACCGCTGTGTGATCCCCGAACACAAATTCGACATCGAAAAACTGGCCGAACTGCTGATGCTCGACCGAAAATATAACCCGAGCAAATACTCAGTGGTGCTGGTATCCGAGGGCGCCATGTTCAAAGGCGGGGAAATGGTCTTCGAAGACAAGACCACCGATGCCTTCGGTCACGCCAAATTGGGTGGAATCGGCGACCTGGTTTCCGCGTCCCTTAAAAACCTGACGGCAAAATACAACAACGGGCGCATGGTGGATATCGTCAACCAGAAGTTGGGATATCTCACCCGATGCGGCGACCCCGACGCCATCGACTCCATCGTCCCGATGGCCTACGGCAACCTGGCGCTCGACCTCATCCTCAAGCGCGTCCACGGACGGATGGTCGTCCTCAAGAACGGCCGCTACGACAACATCCCAATCGACATTGTCACCAGCCGCAAGAAGACCGTCAACGTGGAGCGCTTCTACAACACCGAACGCCTGCGTCCCAATTTCAAATCCTTCGAGATGACACCGTTGTTCATCATGACGAGCGAGAATATCTGAGGACGAGTTTGTAAACACGTAAACATGTAGACACGTAAACAGTATGATCCGACGGGGTCTCCCAGATCTGATTGACCAACACCTGAAGCGTCACGGGCTGCATCAAGGTCTGAGTTGGGGCTGGATCGCCGCCATTTGGCTGGCGCACATTCTGACGGAGAGCGATCATCGCAAATTGCCTGTGCGGGCTTGGGCACGGCAGGCTGGCGAAACGATTGAAAGGATTACTGGAATGGCAACTATTCAGCCATAGATGTTGGCGTTTTATCGTGAAAAGGAACATTTTGCCTGTATATGGGTATGCCTTCTGATGAAAATTTCCAAAAATTGGCAAGGTTCTGAGCTTTGGCATAGTTCATGGTTGTGTCAACTGCCATATGTGGAGGTTTGAAAACTTTTATAGCCATATTTAAGCCTGAATAGTTACGATGTTTGTATAATTTACCGTTGAGATGTGT